>CAJXWI010000521.1 GCA_913062735.1 uncultured Arcobacter sp. | reverse complement strand
TTATATGGTGGCATTATTAACTTCTTTGATCAAGGAAGAAAGTATTGCTTTTATAGAAGCAGGTAGTGCAGTAACTTATTTTACCTTGGTTATTCTTATAACCATAGTAGCAACTACTACATTTGATACTAAATTAATATGGAATAAAAATGAATAACGAAACACCAAAAGCTGTTGTTGAAAAACGAAAAAGAAGTAATATTTCATGGTTAATACCTTTAATTGCCCTAATGGCAACCTCATGGCTCATTTATAAAAGTATAAGTGAAGCAGGTGTGGATATTGTTGTTAATTTTGATAATGGAAATGGTTTTAAAGCAGGAAAAACAGCGGTGGTTTACAAAGGATATAAACTTGGGAAAATCACAAAAGTAACTATAGGAAAAGATTTAAAAAGTGTAAATGCCCATATCAATATCAATAAAGATGCGGCGGATTTTATCACCAGAGAAGGAACTGAGTTTTGGATTGTCAAACCAAAATTTAGCATGACTGAGATATCTGGTCTAGATACTATTATCACTGGTGTTTATATCGAAGTGAAACCCAAGACAACCAATAAAATTGCTTTAGAAAAAATACCAAAACACTATAAGTTTTTGGGTTCAACTGAAAAACCTCTTAAATATTATAATGAAGAAGGTTTAAATATCACTCTTAAATCAAAAGATTTATCTGGTATTAACACTGGTACTCCCATATTTTATAAAAAATTTAAAATTGGTGAAGTCATAGCCAGTAAATTGAAAAAGAATGGGGTAGATATATTTATTAATATTCAAAAGAAGTATGAACATTTAATTAATAAATCAACCATTTTTTGGAATATTAGTGGGATTAAAGTAGACGCGGGGTTAAAAGGTATTAATATTGAAATGGATTCTTTCACTTCTCTAATTTCGGGTGGAATCACCTTTGAAACCTTTGATGATAAAGCACCAAAAATAGAAAAGAATACTCAATTTGTTTTGTATAAAAATATCAAAGAGGTGGATTTTGATAAAACAATCGTAACTTTTGTCTTAAATAATGCAAAAGGTCTTGAAAAAGACAAAACGCCTATAGTGTATAAAGGTGTTAAAATTGGGGTAATTAAATCTATTGAATTAGATGAAAACAATAAAATAATTGCCAAAGCCTCATTAGATAAGAAATTTTCGAAGTTTAATAAAAAAGGTACTAAATATCATAAGGTTGATGTAAAAATCGATCTCACACAAATAAAAAATTTAGATACTTTAATTCATGGTATTTATATTAATATTATCCCAGGTGAGGGAGAATATACAGACACCTTTACCTTATATGACTCAAGCCAAAACATTGAAAAGAAGGAAGTAATAGATATAACTATTAAAAGTGACAAACTTTACAATTTACAAAATGGCAGTATAATTTACTACAAAAACATCCAAGTAGGATTCATAAAAAGTCATAAGTTTACTAAAGATTTAAAAAACATACTTATAAATGCACATATCAATGTCCAATATCAGCATTTAATCAATGACAAAACCTTGTTTTATTCTATTTCAAATACACTTATTGAGTCCAAAAATCTCGATTTAAAATTAAACTTTGAAGGACTTTCCCCTTTTATAAATGGTGGAATTGGTTTAGAATATACAAAAAGTAAGAAAAAAAGCCCTAGAAATAGATATTGGTTATATGACAGTTTAATTGATTTATTAGCTGTAAAACAAAAATATAATGATGGGATTAGAATAAAAATTCAAACAAAAGAAAATGTATCTTTAAAAGCCAATGCACCTATTTATCATAGAAATACAAAGATTGGTTTTATCGAACAGTTTGTTGATACACACAATACATCCTATGCAGTTTTCTTTATTGAAAAAAAATATAAAAAACTCTTACATGAGTATAGTAAGTTTTATATGCAAAAAGCCATTGAAGCCAAAGCCTCATTAGAAGAAGGCATTAATATTAAAGTGGGTTCTTTACAAACCTTATTACGTGGAAGTATTATACTTACTAATAGTTTTAAAACCAAAGATAAAAAAATCAAGAAATCTTTTAAATACGTATTATATAGTGACTTCGAAAACCTTCCCATTAAAAAATATTCTTTGAATCTTACCTTTGAAGATATAGAAGGTCTTCATCACAATAATATAAAACTAATGTATAAAGGTATTAAAGTTGGTAAAGTCTCTAGCATCAAATTAAATAAGAACCTAAATCAATTGGATGCAGAAGCTTATATTTACGAAAACTTTAAAAACTTATGTTTGGATGGTACCTCTTTTTATATTGTAAAACCAGATATTTCATTGAAAGGTGTATCTGGTCTGGATACTATAATAAAAGGATCGTATGTTAATATTATTAAAGGGGAAGGAAAATTAAAAACACATTTTGATGTTTATAATGCCAAACCTAGCAAAAGTACTTTACATCAAGGTAAAAGATTTAATTTAATAGCAAAAGACAGTGGTTCACTATCTCCGTCCTCTCTAGTATATTACAAAAAAATCAACATTGGTGTTATTGAAGATATTGATTTAGACAACAACACAAAATATGTAACAATAAAAGTATTTATCTACAAAAAGTATCAGAACTTAATAAGAGAAAATACTAAGTTTTACAATGTGAGTGGAGTTGATATTGAGTTATCATTATTGGGTGCGAAGATAAGAGCAGATTCTTTAAATACTGTTGTATTTGGAGGAATATCCTTTTCCACCCCAAATAGCTTTGGAAATCTTGCAAAAAGTAATGCCCAATTTAAGCTACATGAAAAAGCGCAAATAGAGTGGTTGAGCTTCAATCCAGAAATACTATTAAATAAAGGAAAATAATGAAGAAGATTTTATGCTTGCTGTTTGTAATGGTTTCATATTTAAACGCAGGAGTTTGGGAAAAACTTCAAAGTTTTGGAGATGAAGTAGTACCTTCAGAGTCTTATGATGTAGAAGCAAAGGGTTGGAACTTTAGAGTGTATGAATTTATACCAAAAAATGCACCTGAAAAACTTTGTATTATA
>CAJXWI010000520.1 GCA_913062735.1 uncultured Arcobacter sp. | reverse complement strand
AAAATTTGTAAAATACAAAGATAGACTAGACGTTTTAGCAAATACTGTTGCAGACCAAGGAGCTGGTAATTTAATCGGCATGACTCCGAATCAAGCAAAAGATCCTGCTAATCAAGAACTGATGCAAAAAGCAAGACGCATGGATGCAATGGGCGACAGTGTAGAATACAAAGGCTACTTAGATAGTTTGTTAGAAAGAAAACTAACAAAAGGCGAAGATAAAAAAAAAGAAAAAAAGGAAAAAAATGTTTAATCAAGAAATATATTTACGAGCCATTAATTTCGCAGCTCATTACCATGGGGAGCAAAAAACGCCTAAAGGACTTCCTTATTTGACACACCTTTCTTCCGTTGCAATGGAAGTAATCTGGGCGTGTAATGAATCTTCTTTAAAAGATGAAGATACTGATATTGCCGTATCCTGTGCTCTGCTTCATGATGTTTTAGAAGATACTTCTTGTATTATTGATGATATATTTAAAGAATTTACTGAAGAAATTGCTTTGGGTGTTGAAGCATTAAGTAAAGACAAACGTCTTGCTAGTAAAAAAGAGCAAATGCAAGATTCTTTAAATAAACTGCTTGCACAACCTTATAATGTACAAATGGTAAAACTAGCAGATAGAATAACAAATTTACAAAAACCGCCTTCTTCATGGACAAAAGAAAAAGCTGCTTTATATTTGAAAGAATCAAAAATAATTTTTTCTTGTTTAAAAAACTCTAATATTTATTTAGCAAAACGTTTAGAAGAAAAAATGCTAAAATATGAAGAATATATTTAATATTTAAAAAATATTTAGGAAGGATATTTTTTATAATTTAAAAAAATATCCTTTTCCAAAATGATTTTTTTGTTTTATTTCGCTATAATCAACAAAATATTCAAAGGATATATTTGTTACTCTATCAACCTATTAATGGCTATTGTTACAATAGTGACACACATTTTTTATATAATTTTATTACACGTAATTTAGCAATGTTTAAAAATGTTAAAGGTGAAGTATTGGATATTGGAAGTGGCAGTGGAATTTTAGGTTTACTTTTATGTAGAGACAATGAAAAGCTACACTTAAACCAGTGTGAAGTCCAAGATAGTTTTGAGCAACTCTCAAATATTAATTCTAAAAACAATAAAATTAATAACCAATTATTCAAAGGAAAATTTCAAGATATAGCTTTTGAGAAAAGCTTTGATATTTGTGTTTCCAATCCTCCTTTTTATCATTCAAATGTAGTTAAAACAAAGAATGAAAACATTAAAACTGCGCGATATAACGATGCTTTACCTCTTGAAGAGTTCATTAAAAAAACTGCAAAAATTTTAAGCAGTAATGGTAAGTTTTTTTTCTGTTATGATGTTAAGCAAATAAATGATATTATTATTTTATTAAGTAAATATAAGTTCAATGTGGAGGCTTTGCAATTTGTACATCCAAAAAAAGACAAAGATGCTTCTTTAATACTTGTCTATGCCAGAAAGAATTCTAAATCTTTAACAAAAGTTCTTTCTCCTTTATTTGTATTTGAAAAAGAAGAGTTTACGCAAGAAGTATTAGATATCTATGCTAAATGCCAAACCCACAGTATAAAAGTTGAGATATGAGTCAAATTATTAAAAAAGATGGTTTTAATTTCGCTTTTGCTCCTAGTGCATGTGATACCTGTGCTGGAAATTGCTGTATAGGGGAGAGTGGTTATATTTGGATAAACAAAGCAGAAATGCTCACTTTATCACAGCATTTAAAAATGCCTTTAAATGAACTAAAAGAAGAATACTTAAGAAAAGTAGCCTATAAGTATTCTATTAAAGAAAAAAAATTGGGTGAAAATAATTTTGCCTGTACTTTTTTTGATTTAAAGAAAAGACAGTGTTCTATTTATGAGTCGCGTCCCATACAATGTAGAACCTTCCCTTTTTGGGATTATTTTAAAAACAATGAACAAGAGGTATTTGACGAATGTCCTGCTATAAAAAAATTGTAATACTTTTCTTATTTCTTTTTATCACCAGTGCTCACGCATCAAAAGTGTATGAAAATGAAGACAGAGATATTTTATATGCCATTGAATATGAGCGGATGAATAATCTTGATGCTGCAAAAAACTTGTATTTAAAACTTTTTGAGAACAGTAATAATTATGAATACTTGCTTCGTTATTTAAGTTTATCCTTAAATCAAAAAAAATTTCAAGAAGTAAAGCATTATGCTTTACAAAATTTAAATAAAAAGAGTAAACAGTACGAACAAATTTTGCGTATTTATGTAATTTCACTTATTAATTTACAAGAATTTGAACAAGCATTTATTTCTTCAAAAAAACTCTTGGCTCAAAATAAAAGTGCTTTAAACTATGAAATTGTTGCAAATGTTTATTTTGCACAAAGAAAATATAAAAAAGCGATTGAATATTTTGAAAGCTCATATATCGCTAATAATAGTCCCAAAATTTTATTTAATTTAGTGAATATTCTTTATGCTTATGCCAATGAAAAAAATAAAGCAATTTCTTATTTAGAAACACATATTAGATTAAATGGCTGCGATTATCTTGTATGTTCTAAGTTATTATCCATTTATCAAGAGCAAAAAAATCTAGAGGGTATAATTTCAGTTTTAAAAACAAGTTATTTTTCCTCGAATTCTAATTCATATTATTCAAAAGAAAAAACATTAAAACTACTAATATCTTATATGGCTCAAAAAGATATAAACTTAGCTATTTCATTTTTAGAAAAGCATAAATTAAATGATGATACCTTATTTACTTTATATAAAAGAGCCAATTTATTACCTCAGGCATATGTTTTAGTAAAAAAGATTTATAAAAAAAATAAAAAAATAGACTATTTAGCTCAAATCGCTATTTTAGAATTTGAGTTGGCAAAAAACAAAAAGAAAGTGCTTAATTCTGTAATTGAAAAATTTGAAAAAGTATTAAAAACCTTAGACAATCATGTGTATCAAAATTATTTGGGGTATATTTTAATTGAGTATGAAAAAGACATCAAAAG
>CAJXWI010000519.1 GCA_913062735.1 uncultured Arcobacter sp. | reverse complement strand
TGGAAAAGATTTTTTGTGTTTTCCAGCTCCAGGAACAAATGAAAATTTTGTTTATTTAATTAACAGCTTATCTCTTTTCGAACAACAAAATACCAAATCGAAGCTAGGACAAACTGCTCTTGCGAATGCGATAATGGACCCTAAAGTACAAGAGAATTTTAATCTTGCTAAAGGCTCAATTCCAGCTAGAAATGATATCGATATGACTCAATTTGATGAATGTTCAAAAACTAGTATGGCAGACTTCAAACGCTCAAATGCTATTGGGGGATCTGTTCCAAGTTTTGCTTTTTCACACGCAGCCCCTAGTGCAACTGTTGGTGCATTTAGTGATGTAATTACTCATCACTTTAATAATAAAGACATTACTTCAAAAGAAGCCGCTGATTCTTTATATACTGTATTAACTAACAACTAACAACTATAAGGGGTAATACATGAATATGTATTACCCAAATTGACTTTAATTGTAAGAACTGATTGGAAATTTTGTTGTCTTTGGAAAAGTAGACTCTCAAATGCGTTATTAATATTCAATAAAATATAATAATAGTTTATCAAGTACTAAAAATAGAACTTGAATATAGCTATATTTTAAATACTAGTGTTTAATAACACTGTGAGCTTCAATATTTAAAAAATCATAGGGTTTTATTCAAGAGAAATTAATTAGGCTAGAATACAATTTATCAGGTGTTATCTTTTTATCGAAAAAATCATTAATAAGACTTTTATTACGTGAAAATTTGAAGTTTGAAAATGCATTGCTACTAACAACTAGATTATTTTTAAAGTTATTTATAAGATTATTAGTAATACCATCATTTTTTTGTTCGCTTGAAAAATCGAATATTCCTATGCACCCTTTCTCACGGTAAAATTTTTGCATTACCTCAGGTGAAAACAAAAGACTAATAAACTTTTCTCTACAAATTGTATCTGAGGGTTTCAAAGGAAAGACAAAAGAGTCTGAAACATTATTATAAAATTCATCTGAAGCGGGGCTAGAGCAAACTGAAAATTTAACTTCATCAATAATCTCAGTATGATATTTGAATATATTTATTGCCCAATCTCCCATAATACAACAAGATGATTCACCAGATATAACAGATTCAATCGAATCAATCCAAGTATCAAAAAAAATTTTATTCATATTTATGATGTCATTAAGTATAGAAATACTTTCATAAATAACATCCTTTGGGATTAAGTCAATATTTAAACTATCTCCTGTTTTTAATGTATCAACATCAATTAATGAAAGTATAATATTCTCAAATATAAGGTATCTATGCCATGGTTCTCTACTTATTGCCATTGGTTTTTTTGAGTACGATTCTTTTTCAATAAGCTCACACCAAGAAACACTCCCTTCTTTATTATAATCACTAAGAAGCTCTAAGTTAAGCCAAATTAAATTAGTTTGCTGGAAGTTAATAGGGATATCATATATCTTCCCAGCATATAAAAGATTATCATAAAACCAATTTGGATAAAGGTTCTTGATTTTTTTTGATACATCACACCATTCAGCTGAATAAATAAGTTTATTCTCAACTAAGAAACCAATATCATTTCCTGATATGCTTTGCATTACATCTGGGAGATCACAAACATTATTGTTTAGCAGTCCTTTCATGCCACTATTTGCCGCGCCCCCAACAAAGTAGTCTATTGCTACAACTCCTTGTTTTAGTAAACTAGAGCTAAACACTCTATATGCTCCTTTTTCAGATAAAGCATTCCAGCAATTAGCAATTTCGAATGTAGAAAATTTATCATTCATCATTATCACATTTATTAAGAAAAGTTATTAACTCAGATTTAGGTAGAGGCTTTGAATAATAGTAACCTTGTATAACATTCACACCTAAATCATTTAATTTTTTTAACTGCTCAATATTTTCTACACCTTCCGCAACTATATCATAGCCATTTCTCTTTGAGACATTTACGATAGCTTCAATTATGCTCATATTTGAAATACTATCTTCAATATTCGAAACAAAAACCTTGTCAATTTTAATGATGTCAATTGGAATTTTACTTAAATATGAAAAAGTTGAGTACTTAGTTCCAAAATCATCAAGTGCAATCTTAAATCCTCTTTTAGAAAGTGAATTAATAATAGATAATTTATCATATGAAAAATCCATAAAAATGCTTTCAGTAATTTCTAAGCAAATATAAGATGGATTAACACTTACTTTCAATAAAAAGTCATTCCATAGAGGCATATAAGAATCAGTTTTTAAATATTGCATTGGACTAGTATTAATTGAAACAGAAATTAAATCTGATTTACAGCAGTTCCACTCCTTCATATCAGTAACACTTTTTTTAAAAATCCAATCACCAAGTTTCAATATTAAACCAGTTTTTTCGGCTATCGATATTATGGCTTCAGGGTTTAACATGCCGTACTTTGGGTGGTTCCACCTTAATAATGATTCAACTTTTATAACTTTCTTAGTTATACTATCAATGATGGGTTGATAGTATAAGTTTAGCTCATTCTCTTGCATACTGTTTTTTAATTGATTCGTAATCACATTCATGATCATAAAATCATTATCTAAAAAAGAATTATAAAAACATAATGGCTTACCATGCTTTGATGCAAACAGTGATTTTTTTAAATAGTCTTCTTTTTTCGATTCCTTATCTACTTCTAAAACTCCAACTTCATAAAGAGTAGTAAAAAAAAATTCACTTTTACGGTCAAAACTATCAACTCTATTTTTTATATCAATTTCTTTTTCATTTGTAACTCGATTTCGCACACACATTCTTTGTTTTTCCATTTCTTGAAAACTTCCTGTTAGTAAATAATGCCATGAGGGTAATTTTTTTCCTTCATTTATTAATCTATATGAGCATGTTTTTGGCATCCACTTTAAACTGTCAATATTATTGTAGCTTAAGGTTGTACAATCTTTAACTATCTTTTTTCTATTTATATAATTAGTACAATTCCCTGTTTTAACGCAAAGTAATTTACAAGAAATATTTGTATA
>CAJXWI010000518.1 GCA_913062735.1 uncultured Arcobacter sp. | reverse complement strand
ATACATAGTTTTTCTAAATCTAATTAGTGTTGAAAATTCATCTGGGGCAGCTTGTTTAATCCCATCCCCCAAGGACTCTTCAATCAGTCTAATTTTTAAAACCATATCCCTTAATTCATTGGGTTCTAATGATAAAATATGATCAGGTCCCTCCATTCTTTTATCAATTGTAAAATGTTTTTCAATTACATTTGCACCTCTAGCTACAGCAGCCAAACTAACTGTATCGCCAATAACGTGATCTGATAGACCTACCGGCAAATTATTAAATGCCTGACGCATAGTATCAATTGCCCTAATGTTCATACTCTCGGGAGGACAAGGATAGGATGAAGTACATTGTAATAAAATAACATTTTTATTTGCATAAGCTGCAATCATTCTTAAAGCATCCTCAATTTCGGATAAATTTGACATCCCTGTAGATAAAATAATTGGTTTGCCTGTTTGAGCAACTCTTTTTATCAATGGTAAATTAACCAAATCAAAAGAAGCAATTTTATAACAGTCTACACCAAGTTCTTCTAATTCATCTACACTTTCTAAGTCAAAAGGTGCAGAAAAAATAATTATTCTATTCTTAACATAATCAAATAATTGTTTTGTTTGAGTATAAGACAACTCATTCTTCTTGAACATTTCATAATCTGTTTCTTCAGTTCCAAGAATTTTTTCAACATATCTTGATGTTTTCCCATTTTTAGCAACTCTATGTTTACTTTTGTAACTTTGGAGCTTTACTGCATCTGCACCATTATTTATTGCTGAATCAATAAGTTTTTTAGCAAGCTCTAAATCTCCATTATGATTCAAGCCAATCTCAGCAATTACAAATGTTTTTTCATTCTCACCAATTTGAATATCTGAAATGTTTACTTTCTTGTTAAAAGATAATCGAGGAATTGTTTTATCAATTTTATTGACCTGAAAAGTTTTATTTGTTAAAACTTCAGCAAGATCAATTGCCTTTCCAAACAATACTTGCAAATCAGAGTATGCATATTCTGCTAAACTCCCAATTGTATACATATTAGCAATCGAATCAACATGTGCTTTAAATTTGGCTAGTTCATTTTGATAACCTACAAAAAACATTGGGTAGACTTCAGGCAATTTTATCATTTTTTGGTCTGTAATATCATTTAGGCTACCAGTTAGCCCTAGTTGTACAAATTGCTTTTTAACTTCCGAAATAAGATTTTCTTCACACATTTTATCATACTTGTCTCCAATACTGTAAGTAATTTCACAGCAGATTATAGTTTTATTCTTATCAGGATATTTTACAAATGAATTCTGATCAGATACTCTATTGAAATAAATTTCTCTATCATCTATATAAATAAAATCTATACCCTTTGGTAATATATTCGGATGGTTTACTTCAAGAAACACCAACAATACACCTCTGTATTTAAGATTAGTACTTTTATTAATTAATTTAGAAGTTACAGTATAGGAAGTAGTATTAATTACAACATCTGTACTTTTTAGATTTATCACTCTATTAGCTGTTTCTATCGTGGCAATTCTAGAGTCATTTATATGTATTCTGTTAATACTTTCATTGGTACTAATTATACCTCCAAGAGTTTTAATTTTTTCGTGTAAACTTTTAATTATTGTTCCACTACCATTATTACCTACTGCACTCCACTGTCCCCAATAAAAAGGTGTGGATTTTTCCCTTATTTGTACTCTTTTGGGTGCCCAGTTTGCATCTAATTGTTTGGTTGAAATTCCCCATAACTTTTCTGGATACCTAATAAAAAACATTTCTTGAAGAGTTTTTCCTGCTAAGGCCTGAATGTATTCATAGTAATTTTTAGCTTTTAATAAATTGCTGGGTTCACATTCATCAAGTTCTTTATATATTTTTTCTTTTACATCTTTTGGTAGATTTTCAATGAATTCTTTTGATATAGGATAATCAAAAAACTCACCATTTTTTAAATTTTTACTCCAGTGTTCTCTATTATAAAAAAGTCCTTTAAATTCTTCTTCCCAATAATTTTGTATATCTATATCTGGAGTATGATATATATGTGGTCCTAAGTCTACATCTCTATTATTCCAAAAAAATGTTTTAGCTAATCCTCCAACATGATCATCTTTTTCTATCATCTCAACAATTTGGCCTTTTTTCAAAAGTTCGTACGCTAGAGTCAATCCTGTTACACCCGCACCAAGTATATAGTATTTTTTTACCATGCAACAAATCCGCCATCTACAGTAATATTTTGACCATTAGTATACGTTGTCCCCTCAGAGATAAGATATTCAAGCGCACTTTGGATATCTTCAGGTCTTCCCATTCTTCCCATTGGATTTTTATATTCATAATTATTTACAAAATCCTCAGATTGATTATTTATAATTCCTCCGGGAGAGATACAATTTGTTTGAATATTATATTTACCAAAATGAGTTGCCATATATTTTGTCATATGAATAACTCCAGCTTTTGTAGCAGAATAAACTTCAGAGTTATTTCTACCACTATCACCATAAATTCTTTCATCACTACTAACTTGCCCATAGATAGACCCAATATTGATAATTTTCCCATTATTTTGATTTTTCATTAGCTTAATTGCAGCCTGCGACATTAAAAAAGTACCCAGTAAATTTACATTCATTACTTGCATAAATTCAATTGCTGTTCTTTGTTCAAAAGGTGTAAAAACACCAATACCTGCATTGTTAATTAGGAGATCAATTTTATCCAAGGAATTATAAAACTCATGAACTCTATTTTCATCTGTTATATCTAGTTTTATTGGTTTAATATTTTGAGATTCTACTATACACTCGATATTTAAATCAATTGCATATATACAATAATCATTTTTAGATAACGTATCTAAAAACGATTGTCCCAATTGTCCACTAGCTCCAGTTAAAACTGCTATTTTCATTTATAATTTCCTTATACTATATTTATCAGCTAAATAATTAACTACTTGTTCCATACCAAGTTCTTTTTTTTGTGATGCAATTAAAAAATTCTTTACATGTGTTTC
>CAJXWI010000517.1 GCA_913062735.1 uncultured Arcobacter sp. | reverse complement strand
GGGTTTAAGCTTGTCATTGGTTCTTGAAATATTGTTGAAATTTTATTTTCTACTATTAAAATGAAAGTAAATGAAAAAGGAATAAACATCTCTTTAAGCCAAAGTGCAAAAGAATATATTGCTGCTTTTTCATACGATGTTACCTATGGAGCAAGACCAATAAAACGAGCATTGTACGAAATTATAGAAGATCAGTTGGCTGATTTTATTTTAGAGGATAAAATAAAAATAGGCTCAAATGTACATTTTGACTGCATTAATAATACAATAAAGGCTGAAATATCATAAATTTTATAAATGTACTTAAAAACTAAACAAAACTTAAGGATGATTTAATTATAATCCCCAACTTAATAATGATGAAAAAAGGAAAACTTTTATGAAAAGAACATATCAACCACATAACACACCAAGAAAAAGAACACATGGTTTTAGAATCAGAATGGCTACTAAAAACGGTAGAAGAGTTATCAAAGCAAGAAGAGCTAAAGGTAGAAAAAGATTAGCTATCTAAGTAAAGAATATCGTCTTAATAATTCAAGAGATTTTAAAAAGATATATAAAAGCGGCAAAAAATGGCATACACCATCTTTTGTCGCTTTTTTTTATTCTGCAACAAATACTAGTTTTGCTTTTGTTACTTCAAAAAAGGTTGGCAATGCAGTTGTGCGAAATAAAGCACGCAGAAGACTAAGAGCTGCAATTCTAAGTTATGGAGATGATCTGATTACTGGGTCGTATATCTTTGTGGCAAAAGACACCCTAAGTACGCGAAGCTACAAGCAAATGATGAGTGACTTTAAATTTACTTTTACAAGAATGAATTTAATGAAATGAAGCTAATTTTTTCAACACTTGTTAGATGGTATCAGCGATTTATTTCAAGATATACACCTGCATCTTGTAGATATTATCCCACATGTTCAGAATATGCACTCATCCAACTGGAAAATAATACTTTTTTTAAGGCGATTTATTTTACAATAGCACGAATCCTTAAATGTAATCAGCTTTTTGCTGGTGGAATTGATTATCCAATAGTGAAATTAATAAAACATAATAATGTTTCATTTAAAAAAATAACAATAAAATATTGGTTTGTACCAATAAATAATAATCGTTTTTACGTGATTAAAAACAGGGAGTGGAAGAAATAATATGAATAATGAGAATAATGGTATGCAAAAAAGAATGTTGATAATGACATTAATTGTCTTTGTCTTTTTTATAGCTTACGAATTTTTAGTACTTAAACCCAAGCAAGAAGCAAGAGAAGCTGCTGCAAATGTTGAACTTAAAAAACAACAAAATGCTGCGCCACAGGTTAATCAAAATGGAACGTTAGCTCCTAGTAATATGAGCAGTGATTTAGGTGCTTTATCTTCTAAGAATATTGCAAGTTCAAATATTGTTAGTACAATTACTACTTTACATAATATTATTGAAATTGATTCATTAGGTAGAATTGCACAAGTAACATTAAGAGATGCACAATATCACGACGAAGATGGTAAAGCTATCAAACTTTTTGAAAACAATCAATTACGTCCTTTAGAAGTACGATTTACAAACAGAGAAATCAATAATGAATCACAAGAAATAAAAGTAAAAACAAGTGCTAGTACTCTTGATGTTACAAAAGGTATTCAAAGCTTGATTTTAACTCAAGAGTTAAAAGGTACAACATTAAGAAAAGCCTTTACTTTTTATCCTGATGGACACTATGATTTAAGTGTTACGTCAACAAATGATGCAACATTTTTTATTACAAATGGTTTTAGACCAAATGTTTTAGCTGATATGTATGCTGATCATGGATTAATTGTTAAACAAAGTGATGGTACAACAGAACTTGTTTCAGATGAAGACTTAGATAAAAATAAAAACTTTGCTGCTGTTTCTTTTGTTTCGTCATTTGATAGATACTATGCAACTGTTATTTATAATTTTAAACAAAACATGGCAGTTACTTTATTACCTGATACTGAAGGTAATCCACAAGGTTTTATTCATGGTGGAGATAATATTTCTTTTTCTGGATACATGGGACCAAAAACATTTAAAACACTTGAAGCATTAAATCCTGAATTAACGGACGTTATAGAATATGGATTTTTTACTTTTATTGCTAAACCTATGTTTTTATTATTACAATATATGCATTCAATTATTGGAAACTGGGGATGGACTATTGTTTTTGTTACGATACTAATTAAAGGTATTTTATTTCCTTTATCATACAAAGGTATGGTATCAATGCAAAAACTAAAAGATTTATCACCTAAAATGAAAGAAATACAAGCAAAATATAAAGACGATAAACAAAAACAATCTATGCATATGATGGAACTGTATAAAAAACATGGTGCTAATCCAATGGGTGGATGTTTACCATTAATTATGCAAATACCTGTCTTTTTTGCAATATATAGGGTATTATTAAATGCTATCGAATTAAAAGGTAGTGAATGGATTTTTTGGATTCATGATTTAGCTGAAATGGATCCATATTTTATCTTACCTGTATTAATGGGTGCATCTATGTTTTTACAACAAAAGATTACACCTAATTCTATGCAAGATGAAATGCAAAAAAAGATTTTTCAAATGTTACCAATTGTTTTTACATTCTTTTTCTTGTGGTTCCCCGCAGGTTTAACATTGTACTGGGTAGTAAATAATGTATTTACTATTTCTCAACAATATTATATTAATAGAATTTTTGAAAAACAAAGAGCAGCAAAAAAACAGTAATTTATTAGGGATATATAATGAAACAGTTTGAAAGTAAAAGTTTAGAAGAGGTATATACGTTAGCAACAACCGAATTTGAATGTTCAATTACTGAGCTTTATATTGAAGTTATCCAACAACCAAGTAAGGGATTTCTTGGTTTTGGAAAAAAAACTGCAATTATTGCAGTTTCTTACGAAAAAGAAAAAATGCCAGCCTTAGAACAAGAAAAGACACTTAGAAAAGCAAATATTAAAATAGAAGATGTTTCTAAAAAATTAGAACAAACTGAAAAAAAACCTACTTCTC
>CAJXWI010000516.1 GCA_913062735.1 uncultured Arcobacter sp. | reverse complement strand
AATAATTGGTTAATTGATAGAAATGGTTTGGAACATAAATTAAGATTATCAAGTATTGAAAAAGAATGGTTAGCCAATCATCCTGTCTTAAATTTTGCAGGTGATCCTAACTGGTTTCCTTTTGAGGCATATGACAGTAGAGGGGAATATATTGGGGTTGTATCTGAGTATTTAAATGAGATTACAAAAGCAACAGGCTTAAAATTCAATCATGTTATTACAGATTCTTGGAATGGTACGCTTGATCTTCTTAAAAAGAGTGAAATTGATATCTTATCTGATACTACAGATGCAAATAGAGAGAACTATATTTTTACTAAGAGTTATATGGAAAAAGATATTATTATTCTTATGAATAATAAACAAGGTTTTATTCAAGGCTTGGATTCCATTAAAGATAAAAAAATAGCACTCATTTATGAATATGGTTATATAGAAAAAATTAAAGATGCTTATCCTTATATTTCTTTTGTAACAGTTAATACAATTGAAGAAGCTCTTTTAGATATAGAAAATGGAAGAATAGATGCTCTTGTTTCAACCTTACCTGTAGCTGCATATTATATTACTAAAAATGGTTTAAATAATATAAAAATTGTAGGAAAAACTGAATTTACAACAAGATTAGGTTTTGGTATAAGAAAAGATCTTCTTCCTTTAGTTGGTATTTTAAATAAAATTATTGATTCTATTCCTTCTCAAAAGAAATTTAAAATTATGGAGAACTGGGTTAATATTGATTATGTAGAAAAGATTAACTATACCCTTTTTGTAATTGTTATTATTGTGCTGTTTTTAATTTTAATATGGTTTTTAAATGTGAATAATAGAATGAATACTGAAATAAAACTTCGAATTGAGTTGGAACATAATCTAAAATTATCTCAAAAAGAAGCAGAACAAGCTAACAAAAGTAAATCAGATTTTTTAACCAATATGTCTCATGAAATTAGAACACCCTTGCATGCAGTTCTTGGGTTTACTGAGTTATTAGAAAAAACATCTTTAAACTCTACCCAGAAATCTTATCTTTCTTCTATTAGTTCTAGTGGTGAGAATTTGCTTAAATTAATAAATGAAATTCTTGATCTTTCTAAAATTGAATCAGAAAAATTACATATAGAAAAAAAACCAGTAGATATAAATAAATTGTTAAATGAAATATATCAAATGTTTTTATTGCAAGCACAGGCAAAAAAACTCGATTTTGATTTGACCTTTTCAAAGAATATTCCAAAGCTGATTTTAAGTGATGAGCAAAGAATTAAACAAATTATAATTAACTTACTTGCAAATGCTATTAAGTTTACAGAAAAAGGTTTCGTTCAAATAGCAGTTGAATCTAAAAAAGATAAGAATAATAAGCTTTCATTATTAATACATGTAATTGATAGTGGGATTGGAATTCCTAAAAAGAATCAAAAACTTATCTTTAAACAGTTTGAGCAACAAAAAGGTCAAGATGATTTAAAATATGGAGGATCTGGTTTAGGACTTGCAATATCAAAAAAATTGTCTTATAAATTGGGTGGTTTCATTAAAGTAGAAACTAAAAAAAACGCTGGGAGTCGTTTTACTTTATGCCTTGAAAATGTTAACTCTATAGAGAGTTCCCCACTTAAGGAGCAGAACTGCTTAGAATATGATTTTAGTCCTGCAAGTATTTTAGTAGTTGATGATGTTTTTTATAATAGAGAATTAATTAAAGGAATGCTTAAAGATCAGCCTTTAAAAATTACAGAAGCTAAAAATGGTGCTGAGGCTTTAACGTGTTTAGAAAATAATGAAATAGATTTAATTTTAATGGACATTCGTATGCCTCTAATGGATGGTTTTGAAGCGACTAAATGCATAAGAAACAATCCAAAATATAAATCCTTGCCAATCTTAGCTATTACTGCATCTGTGCTATATACAGAAATAGAGATGCAAGAAATTTACGGTTTTGATAAACTGTTAACAAAACCAGTTTTGCATGATACTTTAATAGATAGTTTAAAGGTTTATTTAAAAACGACTCTTGTTAAGACAAATACTACGCTTACAAAAGTAGAAAATACTATAAGTGAAGCTTTGTTAATAAAATATGAAAAAACTTTTTTTAAATTATTATGTGAGCAAGAAAATAACAATAACTTTTCTCTCTTAAAAGAACTGGCGCAGAATATTTCACGTTTTTCAAAATTGCATAAGAGTAAAATACTATTAGATTTATCTCAAAAATTATTAGATGCCATTTCTTCTTTTGATATTGATATGATACAAATACATTTAAAAGAACTAAAAGACTTAAGCATAAAAAGGTAATAAAATGAAGATTTTAATTGTTGATGATTTAAGTAAGAATATTCAGTTTGTTGCTACTATCCTCTCTTCTCATAATTTGTCCTTTGCAAAATCAGGAGAAAAAGCCTTAGAATTAATTCAAAGAGAAAAATTTGATTTAATTCTACTTGATGTTATTATGGGTGGAATGGATGGTTATGAAACCTGTAAAGAATTAAGAAAAATTAACGCTTATGAAAAAGTTCCCGTAATTTTTTTAAGTGGAAATACAGATTTAGATAATATTAACAAAGGTTTACGCTCAGGTGGTCAAGCCTATATTACAAAACCTTTTACAGCTAATGAATTAGAATCAAAAGTGAATAGTGTCCTTGCCCTCTAATCAAAAATAAGAATCTTTTTTTCTTTTTTTAAATAATTTCTAGTGTTTATTAAAATTGTAAAAGAAGATCGACTCTTAATACTTCCTCTTTATTATAATCATTTTTGGCTTTTCCCCCTTTTTCTACATTTAATTCTTTTTTTGTACAAAAAACAAATTCAATTAAAGAGACATTTGGAGTTGGCACCCTCATAGCTATACCTCCTAATTTTCCTTTAAGAGATGGAATAATTTCTCCTATTGATTTTGACGCTCCAGTTGAAGTTGGAACAATTGATTGAATTGCTGAACGAGCTCTTCTGGGATCTTTATGTGAATTATCCAACATTCTTTGATCACTTGTAAAAGAATGAATAGTAGTCATAAAACCTTTTT
>CAJXWI010000515.1 GCA_913062735.1 uncultured Arcobacter sp. | reverse complement strand
CAAACTAATTCGTCCGTAACGCTCAAATAAAATGAGTGTTTTTTTGAGTCTTTCCTTATTTGAATTTATGGAAAAATTCCATAACCACTTGTAAAGATTAAAGTCTAAAGTAGGGTGGAAGTTAACAGGAGATTCACCTTTTAACATCAATTTTAATGTGTCTATTAATACCCCTGGGTTACTTAAGGGATTTTTACCAAAAGCTGAGAGTAAACCTGCATTTCCAAAAGAGGTTCCATTTGTTATGTCACCTTTATCAATGAGGGTAACTGCTCGGCCGCTTTTACACAAACTGTAAGCACTCATTAGTCCAATGATTCCCCCACCAACTATAATAATATCTTTTTTCATCTATCTCTCCAAATAAATTTTATTATCCTATCCCACATTTATTAAATAGAAGTTTAATTATGTATAGTTAAGTAATTTTGTGAAATTAAAGTCTAACTTTCATAACTCATAGAGATCAAAAATTAAATAATATAACTATGTATAAAGGTACATGTTTAGTTATATACATAGATTATTTGTCTTTTCTTTTGGCCAACATTTTCTGTATTGATTCTTTGGAACTGATTAGTGATCCAAAAATAATTAGAAAACATGCCATTGCGATAGTTTTGTTCATCACTGCAAGTGAAAAAATGATTAAAATAAAAGTTGATAATAAAGGTGTAAAATAAGCTAATGACCCTAGCACTTTAATATCTCCATTCTTCATTCCATAGTCCCAAACATAAAAAGCTCCGCCTACAGGACCTAGTCCCAACACAATGATGGATATAATTTGGGTAAAATCTGGAATCACTGTTGTTTCAAATAATAAATGGCAGATAAACGCCAGTATCGTTGTAGCAATACAAAACCCTGTTACGCTATAGGTTGGAATATGGGATAGTTTTCTAGAAATTACGGAATAACTTGACCAAATAAGCGCTGCAATAACTGCATACATATATCCTGAAATATATTCACTTTTAAATTCAAAACTTCCATTTTTGCTCACCAGTAAAAAAGCACCAAAAAGACCAAATAAAGATCCTAGTATATGAAACCATTTTAACTTTTCATTGGGTAGAAAAGCTGAAAATAAAACAATCAATAATGGCCAAAGATAGTTAATCAAGTTTGCTTCCACAGCAGGTGCACTTTTAAGAGCAAAAAAGTAAAAAAAGTGATAACCAAAAAGTCCAAAAATACCAATAATCCATGCGGACACTGGGACTTGAAAAAGTTTTTTGATGGAATGTTTTTGTTTCTTCAACATAAACAGGCCTAAAAAAGAGGCAATAAAAAAAGACAGTGATACCAATTGAAAAGGAGGAATATCTCCTGTTAATACTGTTAATGCACCCAGTGTTGACCACAATAAAATGGCCAAAATACCAAATAAATTTCCTTCTTTAATGTCTTCCATAATACCCTCTACATCTTCTTGAATTTTTGTTCAAAATTATAACCAAAGAATAGTTTTTTTCAATTAAAAATGCTATGATTTTTCATTAATATAAATTAGATTTTTATAAAAAGGAATACTATGCTTCTCGGATTAAATCATGTAACTTATGCGGTATCAAGTTTAGACAAATCTTTTGAGTTTTACACCCAAGTTCTTGGAATGAAACCAAAAGCTAAATGGAAAAAAGGTGCCTATTTACAATTGGGAGATTTATGGTTTTGTTTAAATGTAGATGACTCACAAGCTAGTTCTGATTATAGTCATGTGGCTTTTGATATTTCTCAAAATGATTTTTTAGAATTTAAAAATAAACTTGAATATAACAATGTAAAAATTTGGCATGAAAATACCAGTGAGGGTGACTCTTTATATATCTTAGATCCTGATAAACATAAACTTGAAATCCACGTTGGCTCTTTAACCTCTAGGTTAAATTCATTGAAGAAGGAAACTTTTGAAGAGTTGGTACTTTATGAATAGTTTCGAGTGAAGATTAATTTGTAAGTAGGTATCAGATAGAATTTTGTTTTATATTATATAAAAGGCATTGATTTTGAATGAATTAACAATAACAGCAAAAGAATTTTTCACAAAATATAGAACTACTTTTGATAAAGGTGATATGAAAGAGTTTAGCACTTTTTTTAATGAGCCTTTTATGAGCGTGCGGGCAGATGGTCAAATCCAGAGTTTGCCTACCAATAAAGATGCTGAACTATTTTTCCCTCAAGTAATTGATATCTGGAAAAACGAAGGGTACAAAAGTTTTACCATGTGTGATTTTGAAGTAATTAAACTGGGCTCTTCTAGTGTACTGGTGACTTTTACATGGGAAATGTTAGATAATAATGCAGATTTAATTCGACAATGGAGACAGTCTTATAATTTGGTCAAAAATGTTGATGAATGGAAAGTTATACTGTCAACTTTCCATCGTTAAAATAAGATGAGTTTATAATTTAATTACGCTTGTATTTTTTTAGGATACTCATAAGATATTAATTTTGCATTTTCTTTATTCACATCCATCCAAGAATCACAAGAAAATTCTATTTCTAAAACAGCACAAGTTGAAAAGTTTTCTTTTGATCCACACAACATGTATGCTAAAGTACTCACGCCTGGGTTATGCCCCACAAGAAAGACAGTATTATTAGAATCATGAATATATTCTACAACTTCTTGTAGAGCTGTTACATAGGCATCATAGATGTATTGGTTGGGTGTAATTACCTTTTCATACTTTATTTCTTTAGCAATCAGTTTCGCTGTGGTTATAGCTCTTAGTGCTGGAGATGAAATTATAAGATCAGGTTTAATATTTTTCTCATATAGAAACTTTCCCATTAGTGGGGCATCTCTTAAACCTCTTTTGTTTAGAGGTCTATCATAGTCATCTAGAGACTCATCATTCCAATCAGATTTTGCGTGGCGAATTATATATAGTTTTTTCATTAGTTAACTCCGTATTATTATTTGGAAGTATAGTGAAATACATGTTTGTATATGATTTAATTTTGAGAAGGTTATTTAATAAAGTTTAAAAAAGGGGTGATTTAAATAAAATTGAAGTAAAAAAAAGCGGGTAAACCCGCTTAAGTGTGTTTCGTACTTAACCAAAGGGAAAC
>CAJXWI010000514.1 GCA_913062735.1 uncultured Arcobacter sp. | reverse complement strand
TGTCCCTGTAAACCCGCTCTTGAAACAGAAATTCCCGAAGATGGCAAATGTCATTGTGGGATTTTCTGTACTCCTGAGCATGCAAAAGAACTAAGCCAACAATAAAACGTAAAAACAAACTAAAAAATAGTGTGATTACTTAATCGCACTGACTTCAAATCAAATATTATTTAAAAGCCAATATCGCACTGACTTCAAATCAAATATTATTTAAAAGCCAATATCACACTGTTTCTAGAACCTGCTTCTCGTTTATCTGGGTCATAAAATGTATCTACTATATGAAAACCTGCTTTTTTCATCATAGAAGCTGAGGCTAAGTTCTCTTCATGTCTCTCAATAAGAACAGTACTTATAGCTTTATTTTTTGATTCATTAAGACAAGCTTCTAATAACTTTGTAGCAATCCCTTTGCCTGAATACAAAGATGAAACCAAAACATCACCAATGAAACACATCTCTTCAATTTTACAATATTTACTTAAGTACTTGGGGCTTTCGGAACCGTCAATAAGAACAGAAAATCCGACAATTTCATC
The DNA here is from genome assembly GCA_913062735.1 of uncultured Arcobacter sp. The sequence continues at coordinate 2,551 of CAJXWI010000514.1, read as the reverse complement.
TTCAGATGTAGCAACTATTGCCAATGCTGTTCCCTTGTTAAGAAGTTTAAATTCTCCGTCAACACCTTCTTGGGTTAGATAGTTCCATTCGTTTGGCCCGTACTTCCAAAGAAGTTTTTTTAATGTAGGTATGTCTTCAAGTAAAGCTTTTCTATATTTAATCAAGTTTTTATCCTTCTATATATTACGTTAATGACAATATTTCTTGCCTAGTTTCTACAGCAAACTTTTCTATTGCAAATCTGATGGTTGAGCGTTCCATTGATTTGTGATTTTTTAGAATATAGTTCATTACATCCTCATCATACTGTAATGAAGTTACCTTTAAAATCCACCCTACACTTTTCTGAACAAATTCATCTTCATCCCTTAGAAGAATATCACAGTTTTGAAAGACCAAGTTCTTATCAAGATAGTATATTGACTTACCCATCTTTCGCTTTATAAATTTAACCCAAACCACATTACTGGCTCGTCTGCACCAAGAAACTTTTGATACAGACCAATGCTGTGTTTTTTCTATTAAATGAGGTCTGGCAAAGAGAAAGTTATAAATGGTTTTTATACATAGGTCATCAACCAATGCCCAATTAGTAGAATAGTTTTCAAGCCAGTACTCAAAACGCAACAATAATTCATCGTCATAATTCTTTTTTACAAACTTATTGATAAGACCATATGCCACCATCACTTCTTCACTATACTTTGAGTTTTTGAGAACTTCTTCAGTGATGCAAAGTACCTCATCAGCACTTAAGTGAGAATTATTGCTATGAAAATTTGCAATAATAGTTTTGATATCACTTGCTGTGGCACCAATACATATAATACCATGTGGAAAGTATCTTTTTGTGGATTCTATTTTTTCAAAAGTACTAACTTTTTTGAGTTCACTTCTGATTATGACTGTATATTTTGTATATTTATTCATTGTATTTTTATAATTTAAAATATCTATTTTAATAAACCATCGTTGACAGCCATTTCCAACTTTCCTTCAAGTGAATTCCAAAGTTCTTCACTACCCTTGGCTATGCGACTGTTAATATTAAATACTTTCTCTTTAGGCACGTTATTATCTTTCCAACTATGACCATTTCCATGAAGATTATGTAGCAAGGGAGGCACTCTATCTATTGCTTTTGCATAAATAGAATCTACTGTTTGTCCTGCTTCAAATTCGTGCCAAAGAGCCAAGTATTCTTCTGATTTACCTTCAGGTAAAAGATCAAATATACGATTTAGACATGCAACTTCTTTTTCTTTTACTTCTTGTGTTTCAGAAGCATAAATAATTGTATCACCTGCATCTATCTCACCAAGATCATGTATCAGGAGCATTTTTATTACTCGATCAATATTAATATCATCATTTGCATAATCTTTCAGCATTAGAGCCGAAATACAAACATGCCAACTATGTTCAGCTGAGTTTTCATATCTGTTGAGCCCAACAGGTCGTGTTTTACGATGAACATCTTTTAGTTTTTCAATTTCTACTATAAAATTTAGAACTTTATCAATCGGATTCAATTCTTACTCCTTATTTAGTAATTAAACTGTTCATTTGTTAAATATTATAGTCCTCTTGTACTTAAAATAAATTCTCCAATTATTGTATTTATAGAGATTTACTTATTTATAGTTAAATTGTTAGTTTGATCTGAATATTATTTTCCAGAAACTTTATTAATAACTGAGTCAATAAAATCGATTTTTTTCTTTGAAGTTAGATGAATGACTTTATCACCAGTAACCGCAAATGAATTTACTGCCATATAATTAAAATCTAATTTTTTTAGCAATTCCATGGTTTCTAGCATTTTTGATCGATTGGGTTTAGTGACCCATATTTCCCATTCTTCATCAATTGGCACAACTGTATCACCAATAAATAGTACTTTGTATTCTCCTGCTGTCCAAAGGTATGAAATTGCTCCTGGTGTATGTCCTGGAGTTGGTATCACTTCTAAATCATCATACAAGTTATGCTGTTCATAATTGATTATCTTATCTACTATTACTCCACTCTTTTGTAGTACTTTTGCTTCTATTTTACTAGAGTATAGTGGTGCATTAAGATTCTTCGCTGTTGATAAGATATCTCCTTTTCCTTGATGCCTGTCACCTAAGAAGATACCAATTATTGGTCCCATTTCTTTTATTTGATTGATGTACGCAGAAATATTTGCTGCTGTTCCAAATAAAATATTACCTTCAGTTCTTGCTATTAAAAAAGTTGTTTGGGATTGTTTGCCATCAAAAATGGTACTGATAGAATAGAGATTGGGAAGGATTTTATTCATCGATGTTCCTTAACAAAAGTAGGATAGTTTACTTAATCATTTGTAGGAATCATTATATCAGCTTAATTAAGAATTCTATCCTTACTACTTGTTTAAAGAGAGTAAATATTCATAAGGGGTTATTCCATAAAACCTTTTAAAATGTCTATTAAAATGAGATAAATCACTAAAGCCAAATTCAACCACTGTTGCATATAAATCTTTAGTCTTCTCTAGAAAATTTTTCGCATGTATCACTTTAGAAT
>CAJXWI010000513.1 GCA_913062735.1 uncultured Arcobacter sp. | reverse complement strand
TGTAAAAGAAGGAGGAGTTATGGGACGCTATCAGCGCTACAAGGAAAATTGCAAAATAATTTGCGAAGGAATGACAGCAATGGGATTTAAGCGTCTATTACCTGATGAACTACAAGCGCCAATTATTATTACTTTTATACAGCCAGATCATCCTAATTTTAAATTTAAAAAATTTTATGATGCTTTAAGTGAAAAAGGATACTTGATATATCCTGGCAAATTAACAGTTGCAGATACATTTCGAATAGGATGTATTGGACATTTGACGTCAAAGGACATGCACGAGGCACTTGATGTAATTAAAGAAACATTAAAGGAACTTGACATAAAATTAAATTAATAATTTATGACCTTGCTCGATTCTTTCGAAATCCCACTTATTCAAGCTACTAATGAAAATTTAAAAGGATACGGATATCTTGTCGATGATTATGATCAAACTGAAATTGAAATTACTACATGGCCAAAAAAAGGATGGAGAGATATTGAGAAGGGAACAGGTAACGAGGGAGGAATAACAGAAGGCCCGTTTGAAACATGGTGGCAAGGCGACATATTATATGGGCGCAATAACGCAGTAGAGCATAAAAGTGATTATGACAAAGATGGTCAGTATTTACTTGGTTATAGTTGTCATCCAAAAAAAGCTAATAAAAACTCATTAAAAAGTGATCCAAAACAAATATTTATTTGGCATGTCAACTATCATCCTGATGGGGGGCAGTTATTTTTTCCAAATAATAATGAGCCCTTTATCTCACCTCTGGCTTTACCTGGTGATGATATACATCTAAAAAAATTTAAAGCTTTTTATTGTGATGGCTCTAAAGGTCTATATATTCATGCTAATATTTGGCACGAAGGAGTTTTTCCTCTTAAAGGCAAATCTACATTTCGAGGCAAACAAGGCAAAGTACATGCACGAGTAAGCGTGGACTTGTATGAAGAGTTTCAAAGTTATATTTTTTTTAAAACTTCAATTAAAAAATGAAAAAACTATCTCTATACATCTTTCTGATTTTGATGGTTTGCAATATTGGCGTTACGAAAGATTTATCAGGGACTAAATTGTTGTGCAAAGGATATTAAACATTAAACATCAATCCTAAACACAGAACCACGATCCCTAAAAGCTTTTTCATGGACACAGCATAACCGGGCACACTGGTGGGCACAATATTTATCCAGGAAAATTAACGGTGGCAAATACATTTCGAATAGGTTGTATTGGACATTTAAATAAAAAAGATATGCATCAAGCAATTGACGCGGTTAAAAAAACGTTAAAGGAACTTGACATAAAATTAAATTAGGATTATCAGAGGCATAAAAATAAAAAAACAACTATTTTGGAATAAAAAATTAATGAACAAACATTTAGAAGAAAAAAGATATAAAGGAAAAGTTCAAGCTGTAATTCTTGACTGGAGCGGAACAACAGCTGATGCTTATGTTGTTGCGCCAGCAGTAGTTTTTGTTGAAGTTTTTAAACGTCAAAAAGTAGAAATTTCTATGGTTGAAGCCCGAGGGCCAATGGGTTTAAGAAAAGATTTACATATAAAAGCATTAACAGAAGTTGATGAAATTAAAGAAAGATGGAAAAAAATTCATGGCAAATATCCTTAACAAAGTGATGTTGACAGAATGTTTGCTGATTTTGTACCTTTGCAGCTAGATTGTTTAAGAAAATATACAACTCTACTTCCGGGAGTAGCTGAAGTTACTCAACGTTTGCAAAAACAAGGTATTAAAATTGGAAGCACAACAGGTTTCGTACGTTCAATGGTTGATATATTAGAAGAAGATTCGGCAAAACAAGGTTATAAACCTGATGCTTCTGTTGCAGGAGACGAAGTAACTAACGGTGCTCGTCCATCTCCTCATATGGTGTATAAAAACTTAGATATGTTAAATATTACTCCTATTCAATCTGTAGTCAAAGTTGATGATACTACTTCAGGTATAGGTGAAGCTGTAAATGCTGGTTGCTGGGGAATTGGCGTTACAAGATATTCGAACTACATGGATGTTGATACTCCTGAAGACGGAAAAAAACTTTCAGAAGATGAAATCAAAAAACGAGTAGCTAAAACAAAAGATATACTTGAAAAAGCCGGAGCTCATTACATCTTGGAAAGCATAGCAGATATTGAACCTGTTATTGAAGATATAAATAAACGTATAGCTAGAGGTGAAAGACCTTAATTTTTTTGAATTATCAAATATTAACAATGTAATTAAAAGATAAATTTTTAATTACTTTTAAATGGATAACTCAGTATTTCTTGTTGTATTACTTGCGGCTCTTCTGCATGCTTCGTGGAATGCTTTGGTCAAAAATCATAAAGATAAATTTTTAGGTCTTGCAGCTATCGTGTTTGGTTCAGTACCCTGGGCACTTATATTGATTTTGTATGTTCCTTTTCCCTCTGATAAAGCTATTCCTTACATAGTATTAAGTGCAATAATACATAATGGATACTATTGGTTTTTATTATCTGCTTATAGATTTGGTGATTATACTGTTGTTTATCCTATTGCTCGCGGTTCAGGTACAATTTTAGTAGCTACAGTTTCTTTAATTCTATTTGGAGTAACTTTAACTAATTTTGAGTTACTGGGAATATTTATTGTTTGTCTGGGTATTTTATCTTTAAGTTTTCAAAATTTAGGTGGGTTAAAAAAACATAAAGGCATTATTTATTCTTTAATTACTGGTGTTTTTATTATGTCTTATTCATTAACAGATGGATATGGAGCAAGAATAAGTGGTTCCTTCCTAAGCTACATGGCCTGGTTATTTCCATTAGAAGCTATTTTGTTTCTAATTCTTTTAACTATAATGAAGCAAAGGCAAATAATTAATAGAATATCAAAGAATGGAAAATTTATATTTTTTGTAGGTGGAACAATTTCTTACTTAGTTTATGCTATTGTTGTATGGGGATTCACTCAGGCACCCATCCCAATAGTTGCTACTTTAAGGGAAATAAGTATTATTTTTGCACTATTAATTGGAATATTATTTTTGAAAGAAAAATTCACTCTTTTAAAAACATCTGCAGTATTGACTATTTTTTTTGGTGTTGTTTTATT
>CAJXWI010000512.1 GCA_913062735.1 uncultured Arcobacter sp. | reverse complement strand
AATTCTCGCCCGTAGTTTATCTCATGATATTCGTACTCCTATGGCTTGTTTGCGCTTTGGTATAGATGCGGCGATAGACACTGATAATATTGAAAAAAAGAATAATTACATTAGGCGAATGGATGATGAGTTGACCCGGATGGAAGAGATGACGGAAGCGTTTTTAGAATATGCTAGCCTTGAAAAATATAGCTTTCATTTACGCTTAAAAGATACCAATATAAATGAGTTATTATTATCTGTTGGCAGTGATTGTTCAACGTTAGCAGAAAAGAAGAATATTAAACTTATCTACAGCCTACCTGCACAAGCGATTCACCACATTGTAGATTTTCATTGGTGTTATCGAGCTTTTCAGAATCTTATCAGTAATGCAGTTCAACACGCTAAATCAACGATAAATATTTCTATTCATCAAAACAACCACTCGTTATATATCAACATAGAAGATGATGGCGATGGCATTCCAAAAGACAAACAAAAAGTTATCTTTGAACCTTTTATCAAACTTGATAAAGATAGAGCTCGGGCACAGGGGCATTTTGGTCTAGGGTTAGCCATCACTGCTAAAGTTATAAATTGGCATGATGCTACGATAAAGGCTGGTTATTCAACTGATTTACAAGGTGCAAAAATCACTATTCGTTTTCCGCTTAATTGATAAGTATGATTTATTTTTGCTTTTATATCTGTGTTTAGCATATAAAAGCAAATGTAAGTATAAACTAAAGCTTCTTTTCCCAAAACATTGCTTTACCCGTTTCAGGATCAAGTTCATAGCCTGAGAATCCTATTTTGATATAGGCATTTTTTGCAACTTCGTTACCTTCAAGTACTTCCAATGTTAATTTACAGCAACCTCGACTCACCGCTTCGCTTTCCACTTTAGCGAACATTTTTTTACTCAAACCTAAACCTCTAAATGTAGGCAGTACGACAACATCGTGAATATTAATGAGCGGTTTACAACTAAAGGTAGAGAAACCTTCAATGCTATTAATCAAACCTGCTGGCTCACCATCTACATAACAAAGTACGGTAAAAGCATCCATTCTATTTGCTAGTGTTTTCACCAAGTTTTGTTTAGTAAAATCCGCCAACTCTGTACCGCCTCCCATAGGATCAGTCGCGTAAGCATTCAACAGCATTACTAAATCTTTACCCTGTTGTTCATTATTATAATCTGCCAGTATTAATTCAATGCTCATAACGCCCTCTTTAATATAAATTTAAAAAAACAAGCTCATTTCTGTATTATCAAAAATGCCTTACTATACTGTAAAGATGAAAAGAAATAACCCTTTATGTCAATATAACGACCCCGATGACTTTCTTTGTAAAGGAGAAGCCAATGAAAGCGGTTTTTGTTATTGGCACGATAAATCCATCGACAAAACCGGCTCTGAAGTAAGAGGAAAACTAGAGCTCTATGCTAAAGATGGCGGCTTGCTTAGAGGGATATATATTGAAAAATCAAATTTGCACAATATAGATCTAGTAAATCGACAGAGTAAAAAAGGTTATGATTTTTCTTATGCCAAGCTCTATCATTGCGACTTGAGTAATGCTCATTTATTCAAAATAAATTTTTCAGACGCTTGTCTAATGAAAGCCAATTTAAGTGACGCACATCTAAATTATGCTCAGTTAGAAAACGCCAATTTATTAGGTGTGAAATGGCAATCAAGCAAAATAGAGAAAGTACATTATGGAAAATTTTTACTGCAAGAATTAGCCGCGAAAAAATCTGATAAAGAAAAGGATATAGAGCTGGCCAATGACCATTATCAACAAGCAGAAGAAATTTATCGAGATTTAAGAAAACATGCCGAACATGAAGGAATTTTTTCATTATCAGGAAGGTTTATTCAAAAAGAGTTGACCATGCGGAGGATGCAATTACCTCGATATAGTAACAAACGATTTTACTCAAAAATGACAGATTTATTCTGCGGATATGGTGAAGCTCCCGTGCGTATTGTGGGGATCTCGATGGGGCTTATCCTATTCTGTGCCTTACTTTATAGTTTTACTGGATTAAGTTATCAAGGTGAAGTTCAAGCCGTTAGTGCATCTCTTAGCATAAGGGAAAACCTTAATATATTTTATTCTTCTCTTTACTTCTCTGTGGTGACATTTACCACTTTAGGCTATGGAGAATTCACCCCTATTGGTATATCCAGAGCTTTAGCTGCAATGGAAGCATTTACCGGTAGCTTTACTATCGCTTTATTTGTTGTTGTTTTTGTGAAAAAAATGACCAGGTAAACAGTTACTACTTATTTGGGGTTTTTATACACTCCAAATTTTTCCAAACTTTATTTACGCGTAGTAAATTTAGCCCATGACAATAATAACAATCTAAAATCATCAATACCACAAGCTGAACTATTGTTGCCATCAAAGTCTAGATCTTCTTCTTGGAGATTATCGGGTAACTGGTCTACCCCATTCATACTGGCATTTGTTTGTATTGTGACATCATGTTCGCTAAAAAGAACGGAGTATTCATGGCCAGTTATAAGTACTTCAGCCTGTTTTCTCTTATCAACTTGCTCAATGGCAGTTAATAGAGAGGTTAACTTTTCGGTATTATTACCGACTTCAACTTCTAACCATGGCCCCATCACTTCATGTTCTAAAGAAAATTTAGCAATGGCTCCCCCCGTAATAGGATCATTTATAAATTCATATTCCATTGTAACCTCACAAAAACCTTTCATATTTACCGAAAAAGAAAGCTGTATAAATTAGCCCTAACAAGTCCGCAAGGGAAAAATCGTTCTACTTATATAGCTATACTAAGTGTAGCAAAAACTGTCGCTTTGATCCCATTCTGCGTTAAGTTATTTAGTTATTCTTTATTGAATAATTAAAAGCATAAATGAAATTTTTAATCTCTAAAAAGTACGAATATTATAAGATCGAAAATTGAACCTGAACCAAAGGTCATTTAACGTTTTTAAATATCATCAAATGAATACCAGCAAACAAAAATCATTTAAAACTAGCACGGTAAAAAGCAGAATCGTTCAACAAATAATTAAACATTACATCAGTCAGATAAATAGACTTAGGTTAATGTCAGGAATACATCCA
>CAJXWI010000511.1 GCA_913062735.1 uncultured Arcobacter sp. | reverse complement strand
TTATTTTTTTTTCACTATACCAGCCTTTTTTTAAGGCTTTATATTCATGTGCCTTTTCCTTGAAAACTTTCAACTTTTCAATATTTTCATAATAATTATTTCTTTTCTCATTTAAAAAATAACAAGAAAGTAGCGCCAGTATAAACACTATTACTAAGACGTATATGGGATTTATTCTATTCATATTGCAACCAGTATTTCTATTGAATTTTTTTCTTGTTTGTTCTTTAAAGTTTTATATTTTTTTTCAATATGTTTTTTAATTTCTTTTACATTGGCATTTGAAAAAACTACTTTCACAATATTATTCAAGAAGGAAACTTGTTTTACATTTATATTTTTTGTTTCTTTAGTAACTTTTAAAACATAAAATACTATTTCCCTGAGTTTTTCATTATGTGAACTTTTTTCCTTCATATCATTAAATATTGAATTCATTCTAAGTGACGATTTTGGGATATTGTCTTTTTCTTTAATTTCATTGATTTGTGAATCTGTTTTATTAATTTCACTTTCATAAATAATATACATTGTTGTATTCGTTAAAATAAGTAGTGATAACAGAATAAGCATTTGATAAACATATTTAATGGAAATTTTGTTTATATAAAATTTTATATTAATTTTATTACTTGTAAGGGAAACACCACTTAACTTATGGTCCAAATCTACTGCATCAACCAGATATGCTTGTGGTATTTTTACCAATAATTCGTTATCGTATACATAACCCGTATTTTCTATGGTAAAACTTTCATACTCTTTCATTTCAGTTTGAGCAAAACGTACTGAATTAATCTGAGTTAAATTTAAGCCACTTTTTTTGATATAAGTTAAAATTTCATTATTATCATAAGCGAAACATATAAACTTATGATTTTCTATCTTAATGGCGTAATAATCATGGTGTTTATTTGGCAATACATCTTCAAAAAGCGAAGGCAATACCTTTACAGCACTTTTTGCCATTGATACTGGAATTGTAAATATTCTCACCCAATAGAATTCAGGAGACAAGATTAAGTTTATTTTTGATTCAGAACTTATTTTTCCATTTTTTGTTAGAAAATATATTTCTTTATTTTTATTTGAAAATAACTTCAAAAGTTTCCCCTTTTATTTTTTCATTATTCTTGTCATAAACAAATTGTGTTTCAACTTCTTTTCCTTCAATATTAAATTCTATTTTGCACAAAATAAAAAAATCATTTTCTGTTACATTAAAAAAATCCAATTTATTTTCAATTTTTATTATATCTTCGTACCTTGTACTCTTTTTGTAATCATTTATAATTTTATTTACTTGTTTAGAGTTTGTCACACGCATTCCGATATCCTTCATATAGTCTTTTACAAACGAAGAGAATGCATAATAGTTAACATCAGCTTCTAAAAAAAATTCTTCTAAATTTTTTTCAACACTTTTACCTTTTCCTATATCATTAATCGAATATATATTTTCAAGTTTAATGAAATGAATTTTTACATTAGTATGGTTATCAAATGGCACTTGTATTTTAGAATACTTATCTAGCCAAGTATTTAATTCATTTGTTTTAATTTTCTTTAGTTGTTTGGCTATATCTCTTTCAATATCCATAATACTAATCAACATTTGAGTGTTGATTACATCTGCATTATTCTCTTTATGTATCAATTCTGTATAGTCAATATTTTCAAGTATCAAAAGAGAAATCATACTTATAAAAAAAAGTGAAGTGATCAACGCAATACCCTTTTTCATCATTTATCCTAAATTCATTGAAAAAATAGGTAGAAGCATCGCTAAAACTATAAATCCTATAATTGAACCCACTATCAACATCATAATTGGTTCTAACAGTGTAAGAAAAATTGATATTTTTTCTTTACTCGATTCACTATATAACAATGCCAAATTGTTCAATATATTACTTAGTTCACTGGTCTCTTCTCCAACAGCAATAGCATGTATAAAAGAAGTGTCAATTTTAAAAATATTGCTATTTTTCAAAACTGTAGATAGTTTCTCTCCTTCAACAATTTTATTTGAGGCCTCCTTAAAAAGAGCCTGAATTACAGCACTCTTAAGTATATCCGCACTCATATTTATTGATTGAACTATAGGCACTCCAGAGCGAATTAATATAGAATTCATATATGAAAATCTACTGAGTTCATTTAACTCAATTAAACTCCCAAGAAAAGGAATTTTTAATAAAAAAGTATGTATGGAATATTTAAAAGCTCTGGAATATTTCATACATAAAGAAAAAGATACAAGAGAAATCATAAATAATAATATGATTTGTAGATAATTACTTGAAAAGAAATCACCTATGTTTATAACGAGACTAGTTATAGCCGGAAGTTCATTATCCATTCTAATAAATATTGATGTTATCTTGGGAACAATAACACTAAGCATAAACCCAACCATTAATACAGAAACAAAAAATATAAACACTGGGTACGCCATTGACGAGGACATTTGCTTTTTAATTCTATCTTGTTCTTTTAAGAAAATAGACAATTCATGTAAAACTACTTCTAATAAACTAGAATTCTCACTTACTTTTATTGATTGTTTATAGAAGGTAGGTATTTCTAATATATCCTGCTGTTCAATTGCAGTGTATAGACTTTTCCCCTCAACCAAGGACGAGTGTAATCTATCCAAAAAAATACCTAACCTATTGTTTTTTTCATATCTATGGCTTATGAGTTTTATAGCTTGTACTAAAGATATTCCAGCCTTAAGATAAATACTCAAATCTCTACTGATTTGACTTAGAATAACAACATTTATTTTACTTACACGATTAATATTAATCTTACTTAGAGATAGTAGGTCCTCTTCCTCAATATGTGTATAAAGAATCTTTTTGAGTTTTAATTTCGTTTTTGCTTCTTGCAGATTAGAGACATCCATTTTACCTTTAATCTTTTCACCCTTAGAATCTATTCCTTTATATTTAAAAAGCATCTCTTACTTCTTCCATTTTATTTTCTTTTTTCATAATTTTCTTTCTATGATGGTTGTGATTCTCCTGGCCTTACTACTGCCGTTGAGGTGTTTACTTCTTTTCCTCTATCATAATCTGTTTTTGATTGAAATACT
>CAJXWI010000510.1 GCA_913062735.1 uncultured Arcobacter sp. | reverse complement strand
ACATTGAGAACCATAAGCGTAGCACATTCCCCCGATGCAGATGATATTTTTATGTATTATGCAATTAAATTTGGTTGGGTTGCCCCAACAGATGCCAAATTTACAAATATTGCAGCAGATATTGAAACCCTTAATCAAGCAACAATAAAAGGAGAGTACGATATTTGTGCTATTTCTTTTGCTTTGTATCCTTTTGTAAAAGATGATTATGCGCTTTTAAAAACAGCTGTTTCTTTTGGAGATGGTTATGGGCCTAAACTTATTAAACTAAAAGGCAAAAATCTTAAAAGAAATTTTAAAGTGGCATTAAGTGGAGAATATACTACAAATGCCCTTTTATTTAAAATAGCTTATCCAAATGCCAGACCTGTTTATATGAATTTTCTTGAAATTGAAGAAGCAGTTTTAAAAGGAGATGTAGATGCAGGTGTTTTAATTCATGAATCTATTTTGACTTATGATGCTAAATTAGAAGTAGAAAAAGAGATGTGGGATATTTGGCAAAATCTTGCTGGAAAAGACTTGCCTTTACCCTTAGGTGGAATGTGCTTAAGAAGATCCCTTCCTTTGGCTCATGCTATTAATTATGAAAATACATTAATAAAAGCAGTACAAGTAGGAAATAAAAACAAAGCCTTATTATCTCGCATGTTAATAGATGAAGGTTTAATAAGAGTAGATGCGCCTACACTAGATAAGTACCTAGACTTATATGCCAATGATGATTCAGTTGAAATGAGTGATTTACAATTAAAAGCCTTAGACAAACTTTTTGAACTTGGTTTTAAACACGGTTTTTATGAGAACTTATTAAAATCAAAAGAATTTTTAATTCCAAGTGAATACGAAGAATTAAGAGCGCAATAAATGATTGAGAGCAAAAATTATTTTAAAGAAATTGATTTCTCTCGTTATACTTCAATAAAAATTGGACCCAAAGCCCAAGTACTTGTAATAAATGAAATAAACACTTATGAAGATTACAAGATATTTGGTTTGGGGAACAATGCCTTAATTTCATCCACGCATCCAAAATTTGCAATATTAGGCGAAAATTTTGCCTATATTGAAGAAAAAGACAATCTTTTATATGTAGGATGTGCCACAAAATCAGCCAAACTATTAAACTATGCTAAAAACAATAATATTAAAAACATGGAATTTTTAGGAAAATTGCCTGGTAATATGGGTGGTTTAGTAAAAATGAATGCGGGTTTAAAAGAGTGGGAAATATTTAATTATATTCATTCTATTAAAACACAAAGTGGCTATATTAAAAAAGAAAACATCGAATATGCTTATAGACATACAAATATAAATGAGATTATTTATGAAGTCGTTTTTAATATTGAAGCTGGTTTTTCAAAAGAGAAAGCAGAGCTTTTTAAAAATATGAGAGACAATCAACCCCAAACACCAAGTGCTGGTTCTTGTTTTAAGAACCCTAAAAATGATAGTGCAGGACGCTTAATTGAAGCGGTTGGATTAAAAGGTTTTGAGCATGGAGGTATGAGTTTTTCAATAAAACATGCCAACTTTTTAGTTAATAATAATAATGGAACATACGAGGAAGCCAGATATTTAATCAATTTGGCCAAAGAAAAAGTCAAAAAAGCCTTCAATATTACCTTAGAAGAAGAGATAATCACTTACAATTAATTCCTAAAGCGGTAAAAATAGGTATTCTTGAGTAATTTTAGGAAATATTTTCACATTAATTTGCCAAGATTAAGTATTTTTAAATTTAATATGTTAGAATTCACTTAAAAATATTTTAGAGGTAAGTAAATACGTGAAAAACTTAGTTATCGTGGAATCACCCGCAAAAGCAAGAACAATATCAAAATTTTTAGGCTCTGACTATACCGTAATGGCTTCTATGGGGCATGTAAGAGATTTACCTAAGTCAAAATTAGGTTTTGACCCAGAAGATAATTTTAAACCTCAGTACCTAGTATCAACAGATAAAAGAAAAGTTATTGCTGATTTAAAAAAACAAATAACAAAAGAAACTGTTATTTACCTAGCGGCCGATGAGGATAGGGAAGGTGAAGCAATTGCTTGGCACCTTATTCCTGCTTTAAAAATTGAAAAAAACCCCTTAAAACGAATTGTTTTTCACGAAATTACGCAAAAAGCTATTATGGAAGCTTTAGAAAATCCAAGAGAAGTTGATCAGCATTTAGTAGATGCGCAACAAGCAAGAAGAATTTTAGATAGAGCTGTTGGATACGAACTTTCTCCTTTAATTTGGAAAAAAGTTAGATATGGTTTAAGTGCAGGAAGAGTACAAAGTGTTGCCGTTAAAATCATTGTTGATAGAGAAAATGAAATTAAAGCCTTTGATCCTGTTGAGTTTTGGAAAATAAAAGCGGATTTATTAAACCCAAGTTTAAAAGCAGAACTTGCAAAAGAGCATGGAAAAGTATCAAAAATCAAAAATGAAGAAGAAGCTTTAATAATTGAGAAATCAGTTAAATCAGGAATCTTTGAATTAGTAGATATTGAAGAAAAAGAAAGTAAGAGAAATCCTGCTGCTCCTTTTACTACATCAACAATACAACAAGAAGCCAGTAGAAAACTTGGATATTCTGTAAAACAAACCATGATTATTGCTCAACAGCTTTATGAAGGAAATGTAGGAACGATTCCAAATCATACAGGTGGACTTATTACTTATATGAGAACAGATTCTTTAAACTTATCTACCTTAGCAACAACTGACGCTAAAAAAGTAATTGAGGCAGAATATGGAGCTGAATATTCTCTTGAAACGCCTAGAAAATACAAATCTAAAGCAAAAGGGGCACAAGAAGCTCATGAAGCAATTAGACCTGTAAACTTGGCTTTAAAACCTTCACAAATAAGAGAATTTGTAGATAACTCACAATACAAATTGTATTCATTAATTTGGAAAAGAACACTTGCAACACAAATGGCTGCTGCCCAAATTGCTAATACTACTTATAAAATTGAAGCAGGTGTAAATAAAGAATATGAATTCCAAGTAAAAGGTCAAAGAATTATCTTTGCAGGTTTTATGAAGACCTATACAGAAGGAAGTGATAATCCTGATACTGCTTTAGATTCAAGTGAAAAGATTTTACCT
>CAJXWI010000509.1 GCA_913062735.1 uncultured Arcobacter sp. | reverse complement strand
AAAGTGAAACCAAGAGACCAATCTAAAATTAAAATCATTGATGGTGATATTGAGCTATGTGAAAAGATATGTAAGTCAAGTAAATACAATAGTCACTATTACTCAATTGTATTAGGTTTTAAAGGTAAAGTAGCAAATAATATTTTATTAGATGCTTACGAAGATTTTAAAGATAATTTTATGACTGGATTTGATGTTGAAGAGTATCATATCTCAGCCGTAATTCATCAAGATACTGATAATTCACATATACATATTTGTATTCCAAAAGTAAATCTACAAACTAAGACTCAATTACAATTATATTTCCACAAAAAAGATATGAAACGAAAAGAATTAATACAGGATTATATATCTTTAAAATATGGCTTCCCAATAGCTAGAGAAACAAATAGAAAAATTTTTAAAGAAGAAAATAGATATATAGAAAAATGGAGAGACCTTTATTCACAAAAAAATATTGATCTCTCCCATAAAGAATCACGAAAAGTAATAGAAAAATCGATTAATGAATATATTTCGGAGTTGCACAATAATGAATTCATTGATAGCCAAAATGATATTAGAAATGTAATAGAGGAACTTGATATTAAAGTCTTAAAATTTGGAAAAGATATAAAAAAAGATTTTTCATATGTGACTATTGAAAATGCAAGTGGAAAAATGAGAATAAAAGGAGAAATTTATAATGAAGAATTTTTCAGAGATTCAAGAGAAAATAGAACTAAACAAATCAATGACAATGCTCTTAATAGATCAGAGTTACCAAGAAGTTCAATTCAATTTGATATCACAAAGCAAAAACTTTCAAAAGCAAATGAAAAACGAATCCATGAAGTTAACAAAAAGTATGCTTACGCTAGAGAGAAAACAAAAGCAAAGTTACAGAATATTAGTAGTCATAATTCTTACAATATTAAGTCTAAACCTTATTTTGGAAGCATACAAACTATATCTTCTTCAAGAAGATCAAAGTTGGATTCTTCCAAAGAAGTTAAGAATAAAAATAAATGGGAAGAATTATATTCAAGTATCAGAAGAAAAATTAATATTTTTAAAGAAAGACTCAAATGTATATATTCAAATGCAGGAGTAAACCATAATGACGAAACTAGAAGATCTTTTGTTCGAGGAATTAGAGCTTCAAGAACAAATAATTACGAAGCTTTACAAAGAGCTAGAAAAAAGAGAAATGGAGTTTTCGATGAATATTCAAGAAAACAACAAAATTATTTATCAAAAATTGAACAAATTGGAGCTAAAATTGAATATGTTTTTAAAGAAAAACTAAAACAAATTAAAATAGCAAACTTTGTAGATGATTGTATAAATAGAATGAGATAAAAGGAAAATTATATGTGTAAAAAATGTTTATTTTGTGAAAAAATTGAAGGTGCTCTATATAAAATCAATTCACTAGATATGGTTTGTTTCGAAGAAGAATATTATCTTGTAGAAGAGAATAATAAAGAATACAGTTTAGAATTTTATTTAAATAGTATTTTGGACAAAATTATTTCACTAAACTCTTTTGGAGTTTGTGTACTGTGTATTAATGATTTTCAAAAGTTCTTATTTAAAAGTTTGTTACTTGAATGTGATAATGAAAAAATAGAAATACTTTCTATATATATAGAGTTGAATGTTAATTTTGAAAATTTTCATTGTGATGAATTTTATAATGAATTTACTCTTATGAGATTATTTGAATTTTTAGATGAAAATTGTCAAGATAAATATACAATAATTAGGCAATTATTAAGAGTTGAAGTTCCTTATTATTCTCACTGTACTGATAATTGGACTGAACATGAGAAATTAAATATAAGTGAAGATGGAAAGAAAACTTACGAAGAGTTAGTAGCTGAAGTTAATGATGAAACTCAAGGTTTCAATGATAATAAACTATAAAAAACGATAAATGAATATCAATTTTCTTTTTTTTGTGATAATTAAACTCTAACTCATACTAATTAGCTAAAATTAAAATTACAAAATAATTATAGATTAAAAATTTAAAAATTACATAGGTAATAAATGACAAGTAAAGAATTAAAAGAGTTAGAAGTTAATTTATGGGCATCTGCTAATAGACTAAGAGCAACTGGTGGAATAAAATCATCTGACTATTCAGTACCAGTACTTGGGCTTATATTTTTAAGATTTGCTGATAATAAATATAGCATATATGAAAAAGACATTTTAAAAGAATATCTTAAAGATAAAGATTCAAGAGCACCAGTATCGATAGAAAAAATAGCTGTTAAAAAATGTGGCTTTTATTTATCTGAAAGAGCTAGATATAATTACCTTTTAAACTTGCCAAGTTCTCAAAGTATGGCAAAAGCAATTAAAGAAGCTATGGAAGATATAGAAAAGTTTCAAAATGAAGAGTTTAAGGATATTTTGCCAAAAGATGCTTACTCTGAAATAGAGAAAAATGGTGATGATATTTTACCAGAACTTTTGAAATCATTTTCCAATATTCCAAAAGATGCATCAGGGGATGTATTTGGAAAGATTTACGAATACTTTTTAGGTAACTTTGCACTTTCTGAAGGTCAGAAAGGTGGAGAATTTTTTACTCCTACTTCTGTTGTACGATTTATAGTTGAGTGTATAGAGCCATATAAAGGAAAAATATTTGATCCTGCTTGTGGTTCAGGAGGTATGTTTGTACAGTCTGCAAACTTCTTAGAAGAAACAAAACATAAAAAATCAGATATATATGTATGTGGTCAAGAAAATGAAGCCTCGACAGTTAAACTAGCAAAAATGAACCTTCTTGTAAACAATCTTAGAGGTGAGATAAAAAAAGCTAACTCATATGAAGATGACCATTATGGAAGCAAGGGAAAATTTGATTTTGTTATGGCAAATCCTCCTTTTAATGTAAAAAGTGTAAAAGAAGCAAGTGTAAAAAATGATGAAAGATTTACTTTTTATGGATTACCTAAAAACAAAGGTAAAAAAGATGACAAGATAACGGATGGAAACTATCTATGGATTTCTCTTTTTGCAACTTCTTTAAATGATACAGGTAAAGCAGGTTTTGTCATGCCAAATTCTGCAAGTGATGCTAGAAACAGTGAATATGAAATAAGAAAAAATATAG
>CAJXWI010000508.1 GCA_913062735.1 uncultured Arcobacter sp. | reverse complement strand
CCGCACAGCCAGAAAATTGTTGTTTGTATAAATTGATTGCTTCACCAGTGAAAAATGGTGGAAAAATTACTTTTTTAACTTCATTCTCAATGGCTGCATCAATAACATTTTGAGCCCCATTTATGTTTGTTTTTATGCACTCCATTGGATTATACTCAGCAATTGGAACGTGTTTCAATGCTGCTGCATGAATAACATAATCAACACCTTTCATCGCTTGTTTCAACCTATCTGAATCTCTGACATCTCCAATAAAATATCTCATACAATCGGCATTATACTCTTGTGCCATCTCAAATTGTTTTAATTCGTCTCTTGAGTAAATTATTATTTTATTTGGTTTATATCTTTTAAGTAGAATCTTCGTATACTTTTTTCCAAAACTTCCAGTTCCGCCTGTAATTAGTATATTTTTGTTATTAAACATTTGTCGACTCTCCATTATTAATTTTATTTAGATTTATAATATAATTTAAAATAATTCTTCATACTTTACAGCAAGAATACTATTTTCTACTCGTAAACAAGGAATATTATCTACTATTGGATAGATACTCATAGCTTCTGTAGAATAATAACAATCTTTATTTCTGATCAAAGTTGTCTTATGTTTAGGGCAAGCAAATACGTTTAAATCATTGGATTTTGCATGCTTGTTTTTTTCAATAATAATAAGTGATGTAGGATTTAAGGGATTCGCATTATATTTAAATAATTCATGTTTTATAACATTATAACCAAGTTCTTTTGCTGTTTTCTCTAATCCTTTACAATACTTATGTCTGTCCATTCGTGCCCTATTTTCATCATTCGTTAATTCATATGCAGGTTCAAGTAAGACTAAATATTTATTCGTAATTCTAAATAATTCTTTTAAAATCTCTTTTTCATTTCCACGATTAGGTTCAATAGAGTGCGAAGTATACACTACATCAATAGAATTATCTAAAAATGGAATTTCCAACAAATTTCCAGTGCATAGAGAATGTTTTGTCATTTCATTTGAGGCTAGCCATTTATTGGCATATGCAATTCTAGACCAAGATAAATCGAATCCATAACATTTAACATCATTATCTAAGTTATTCACAACGCCATAGAATGTAGAGGCTTCCCCAATTCCAGCTTCTAGAATAGAATTACTTTGGCACAATGACTTAATTATATTTGCAATTTCTAATGTGTATTCTTGATAATAAATACTTAACTTATAATTTTTCATATCCTCTATATAGGAGCCTGATTGAAGTTCATATGACATCTCAATAACATCCTTTGAGTTGTAATCTATGTTCTTTTCCTCTCTCATTAGTAAAGAAATATTTTTTCCATTTTTATACTCGTCGTTCCAATATTTTGCTGACTTCATATTTTGCCTTTTTTAAGATGCTTGTAAATTATATATTTAGGAATAACTATTATTACATGAAAAAATCTAATTTTTTGTCCTATTTTACGTAATTCTACCAAATATTTAGTAGATATGTCCTTTAATTATATAGTTTATTAAAAAACATAACAAATTGCAATATAAATATGGGCTTTAGAAAAAACTTGTTAGAATTACAACAATAAAAGAATAAATAATAGGAAACATTATGGATGACAATCAGAAAAAATCTTTAGACTTGGCTATTAAACAAATTGATAAAGCATTTGGTAAAGGAATGTTGGTACGATTAGGGGATAAAGACTTTGAACCTGTGGAAGTAATATCTACTGGATCTTTAGGTTTGGATATGGCTTTAGGTGTTCATGGATTACCTAAAGGTAGAGTTGTTGAGATTTATGGGCCTGAGAGTTCTGGTAAAACTACCTTAACACTTCATGCAATTGCAGAGTGTCAAAAAAACGGTGGCGTTTGTGCATTTATTGATGCAGAGCATGCACTAGATGTGGTTTATGCTAGAAATCTTGGTGTTGATACAGATAATCTTTTGGTTTCTCAACCTGATTATGGGGAGCAAGCTTTAGATATTCTTGAAACTGTTATTCGATCAGGTGCAGTAGATTTGATTGTTGTGGATTCTGTTGCTGCTTTAACTCCTAAAGTTGAAATTGATGGTGACATGGATGATATTCAAGTTGGTCTACAAGCCAGACTTATGTCAAAAGCTTTAAGAAAAATCACCAGTGTTTTACATAAAATGGGATCAACAGTAATTTTTATTAATCAAATCAGAATGAAAATTGGAATGACAGGATATGGAAGTCCTGAAACAACTACGGGTGGAAATGCGTTAAAGTTTTATTCTTCTGTTCGTTTAGATATTAGAAGAATAGCTACACTTAAACAAGGTGAAAACTCAATTGGAAACCGTGTTAAAGTAAAAGTTGTTAAAAATAAAGTAGCACCTCCTTTTAAAATCGCTGAATTTGACATTATGTTTGGTGAGGGTATTTCTAAAATGGGTGAGCTTATTGATTATGGAGTTAAACTTGATATTGTTGATAAAGCTGGTTCTTGGTTCTCATATGGGGACAGTAAAATCGGACAAGGAAAAGAAAACTCAAAAGTATTCTTAAGAGACAACCCTGAAATTGCAGCTGAAATAGAAAAGAGAATTCTTGATGCTATGGGTGTTAATGGGGAATCCCTTCCTGTTGATGATAACGAAGACGACTAAACAAACCTCCTAATTTATTTTTAAAAACGAAGTTTTAAACTTCGTTTTTGCCTACTTATTAACACCTCAATATTTTTTAGAATCCCCATTAATTTGTTATGTCATTATGATAACATAAACACTTAGCTAAGTATTATTTTTATTTAGATATAATGCATAAAATTACAACTATAATTCAGGGAGAAAGCATGGTATTTATTGATAATGTATACGCAGACGAAGTTTTAGACAGTAGAGGAAACCCAACAGTTAGAGCAACTGTTGTATTAAGTGATGGAACTAAACAAAGTGCTATTGTACCAAGTGGTGCAAGTACAGGAAAAAGAGAAGCCTTAGAACTTAGAGATGGTGGAAGCCGTTATATGGGTAAGGGTGTTTTAAAAGCAGTTGAAAATGTAAATACTAAAATTGCGGATGAATTACTAGGAATGAGTCCTTTTAATCAAGCTGAGATTGATGCAACTATGAAAGATATCGATGGGACATCTA
>CAJXWI010000507.1 GCA_913062735.1 uncultured Arcobacter sp. | reverse complement strand
CTTCTTTTTCCTGAATCTGTTACAACGATTCTATAAAATGGCTTTTTATTTCTACCCATTCGTGTTAATCTAATTACTGTCATGTTTTTTTCCTTTTAATTTTCGATAGTATTGAATTCTAAACTCTTAGAGTTTACAACTCAACACTATACATTTTTTTATTTAAGCGTTTTTATCTTCCAAGACCTGGAAGACCACCTGCTGCTCCAGGTGCTTTCATTTGACCCATCATATTGGCCAAACCTTTCATTCCACCCTTAGATGAAAGCTTTTTAGCCATTTTAGATGCAGATTTGAATTGTTTCAAGATTTTATTAATCTGAACTTCACTTAATCCACATCCTTTTGCTATTCTTTTTTTCCTACTTGGGTTAATTAAAGAAGGTGTTTCTCTCTCTTTTGGTGTCATTGAACCAATAAGAGCTTTAATTCTTTTAATCTCAACAGAATTATCAAAATCCATATCTTTAAGGCCTCCTGTCATTGCAGAAAGCCCAGGAATCATACCAATAATAGATTTCATGGAACCTAATTTACTCATCATTGATAGTTGATCTAAAAAATCATTAAAGTTAAATTCACCTTTTTTGATTTTACGTGCTACTTGTTTTGCTGTTTTTTCATCTATTAATACTGATGTTTTCTCAGCTAAACCTTCGATATCACCAGCACCCATTAATCTTGAAACGATTCGTGAAGGAATAAATACTTCAAGGTCAGGCATTTTTTCACCCGTACCTATAAATCTTAAAGGAACACCTACTTGGTGCGCTAAAGAAATGGCAACACCACCTTTAACATCTCCATCATACTTAGATAATATAACACCATCAATACCAATTTGTTCTTTAAAGGCACTGGCAGTTTTACTGGCATCATGTCCAGTTAAAGAATCTGCAACGTAAAAAATTTCATCTGGAAGTAAAGAAGATTTAACTTCTTTTAATTCTTTCATCAATTCTTCATCAATTGCTAAACGTCCAGCTGTATCAACTAGAAGCACATCATAATGCCCTTCTGTTGCTTTCTTTTTGGCTGCCAATGCAATTTTTACAGGATTTTTTTCGTTCTCGTCATAATAAATATCAACTTCGATTTGTGCTGCAATTTGTTTTAATTGCTCAACTGCTGCTAATCGTTGTAAATCACAAGCTGCTACTAAAACTTTCTTTTTTCTAAGTTTTAGATAGTTAGCCAATTTACCAGTTGTTGTTGTTTTACCAGAACCTTGAAGTCCAGTCATTAAAATGGTTGTAGGAGGAGTAGAAGAATAAACAAAACCTTGATTACCTTCAGTTGTTAAAATTGATTCTAAAGAAGTAGACAAAGCTTTAAGAAAAGATTCTTGCCCAATTCCCAATCTTTTTGTTTCAGCTTCAACCAAAGTAACTAACTCTTTTGTTGTTTTATGATTAACATCTGCTTTTAAAAGTGATTTACGTAATTCAGTTGTGGCTTTTTTTAAAGACGCTGCATCATCTTTAAATCTGATTTTATTAACTGCATTTTTAATAGAACTACTTATAACATCAAACAAAATAAACTCTCCATATTTTTAATTTTGTAATAATACAGAATTTTTGCTTTGTTTAATATTAAAAGGGGTGTATTTTAAGTTAAATTTAATATTAGTAAAGAACTTTTTTAAAAGAAACACCCAAATTAAGGGATATTAAACTTTTAAAAAACTTTAGAAATACTTAAAAAAAACAATAATTATTCTAAACCAAAGATTCTAAACTCTCTTGGCTCTTTTGCTTCGAATATATAATCAAAAATTTTAGTACATTTTGAATGCAATAATACACGTTGTACGTTTGGTGATGTTTTACCATAAGTTGCATCCCCGATAATTGGAAAACCAATTGAGTTAAGATGTACTCTAATCTGATGCGTTCTTCCTGTATCAATAACAATTTTAACCTTAGACTTATTTCCTTCTACATACATAGGGTAAACCGTTGATTTAGCTGGTTTTCCAGCTTTTTTATCTATTGTTGATCTTGCTTTTCCAGAATGTTTTATTGTTAAAATAGGTTTGTCAATTTCAATATCATCAATGAATTTTCCTTCAACAACTGCTACATATTCTTTATAAACATTGTTCTTCTTAAATTCACTTATTGCTCTGTTTTGGAAGGCTTTATTTTTTGCAAATAACATAACTCCAGAAGTTTCTTTATCTAATCTATTTAATAAAATATAATCAGGAAACTTTCTTGAAATTTCATCAGCAGTAAGAAAAGCAGGCTTATCTAAGGCTAAGATATCATTATCTTGAAAAATTATTCTCATTTCATTTACATCTTTAATTGCAAAATTGCTTCTTACATCAATTTCGCCCCTAGCAATGCTTACTTTTCTTCCAGCTACTCTTACAAGGCCTTTATCAATTAAATCTTTAGCTTTTGAATTAGAAATTCTTTCTTGTATTGCTAATAATTTGTATGCTTTTTCAGTTTCCATTTATTTCCTTTAAAATTGGTTCAATTGAACCTTTTTGAACCAAAGACGAATTTTTTAAATTCTTAACATTCTTTAATTGTTCTTTTAGTTCTTCATTTTTAACAATATAATAATCATTAACACATTCAAAGAGTGCCTTTTGATTAAATATATGTTCTCCACTTATTAATTTGCAATTAAAAAAAGCGGGTTCAATTGGATTGTGTCCACCAATTTTACTAAACGCTCCACCTAATATAACTGCATCAGATATATTCATTATATCAATTAAAATACCCATAACATCCACTAATATTATGTCCGCGTTAAAATTGGCATTTTGAGAATATCTATTGTAACTCAAAGCTTCTTTTTTACAATATTCTTTAATTAGAATATCTACCTTATCAAAACGTTCAGGATGACGTGGAACAATAATTAGTTTTCCCAAATCTTTGTTATATGCGTCTAAAATAAGAGCTTCTTCTTCCTCATGAGTAGAAGCAGCACATATAACAAAATCTTGTGGTTTTATTAATTCAAGCTTTACTTTTGGTAAATTTGCTAATTTTATATTACCAATTACTTCTACGTTTTTTGCACCTAATTCTTCTAAACGTTCTTTATCTTTGTTACTTTGTGCAAAAACCTTATCTATATTTTTAAATATATGCTTATA
>CAJXWI010000506.1 GCA_913062735.1 uncultured Arcobacter sp. | reverse complement strand
TATTGTGTAACAATAACAGATGAAATGTTAGAAAATCAGTCAGTTGCTACTATTGTTCAAAATAAACTTTTTTTACATATTAATCATATTCCTGAAAATAAAGAGAATCAAAAAAAGTTAAAAGACTTATTAGAAGGTATTATAGTACACGACACTATTGAAGAAAATAATATACAAACTCAATTTTTATGTCAGATTATTTTTACATTAGATCAGCCACATCCATTTTTAAACGATTTCCTTAGCCATTCAAAAGTATTTTTTATAGACTCTATAGACAATATTAATGATAAATTAAATCAACCTGATAGAGTTTCTCTTCTTAATAATATAGCTAAAAACTTAACAGGCTTTTCACAACAACTTGCATCGTTAGATTTGTTCCAAGTCAAAAAACATAGTAATCAATATCAATTCATTGATCTTGAATACCAAGAAGTAATGATTCAAAGAGCCGTTCATTATTCTAATAAATTCAATTTAAATGACACTGTAAGCTTCAAAGAGAAAGAATATAAAACAGATAATGAACTTTACAAAAGCTGGATAAAAGATCCTGAATTAATGAAACTTGCTTTGTCTTATAATAGTGAACATCCAATCTTAGACCCATTTGATGATAGTTTTGAGAAAATACTTCCTACTGAAGATAGATACAAACACACTTATATCACAGGTAAAACGGGTAGTGGTAAAAGTGAACTTCTTAAAACTCTGATTTTTAGAGACATACAAAGAGATGATTGTAGTGTAATATTATTAGATATACATGGAGATTTATCCAAAAGTGTAACAAAACTGGTTAAAGATAAGGAAAGACTTGTTTTAATAGATCCAGTTTTAGAAAAAGATCTAACCCCTACCATTAATCTTTTTAAAACAGATGATAAATCAGAAGATAATATAGAACAAGTTTCACAAATGATCTCAAACGTAATTAATAGTATTAATATTGATGATAAGTTAAGTGGTGGAATGGTGGATGTTCTTGAAAATTGTATTCCCGTTTTAATAAGAAGCGGTAACAAAGATTTTTATGATCTTAAGCATTTTATGAAAAATATTCCTAAAAAAACTAATAAAATAGATGATGAAAGATATAACGAACTTGTTAACTTTGGGGAAAATAGCCCAAGTGAATTTGAAAGAGAATATTTTAACGATGATTTTAAAGGTGTACAAGATAGCACGAAGAATGCGGTTAAACGACGACTAAACAAAATACTTAAAGATTCAAAGTTTTCGAATCTAACTAATGGTAAAAGTACAATTAACTTAACAAAAGAGATGAACTCAAAAGGTAAAGTAATCATTTTTAATATACCTAAAAGTAAAATGTTGAACACTTACACTCATTATATTAAATTCATTATTGGATTAATTCAAATTATTGCGTTAAAAAGAGCTGATTTACCTGAAAAATCAAGACCACACACCCATTTATATATAGATGAGTTTCATAATTTTATTACCCCTACAATTGAAGAGATATTAACTGAAAGCAGAAAGTACAAGCTGTTTTTAACTTTTGCACATCAATCAGTATCGCAAATTAAAGACTCAGCCCTTAGAGATATTATTTTAGATAACACCAATGTAAAAATAGTTGGCAAAAATAGTAACAAAACTCTTGATATGATGAATAAAACTCTTAATACAAAGCTTCAAGATGTTGAAAAATTAACAGCTGGTGAATTTAATCTTCAATCAGGAAATAATGATGTAATAAGAATTCGCAATACAAAAAAACTATTAGATGATAAAGAAAGTATAACTGATGAGCAATGGGAAGAGCACAAACTGTACCAAGTCGAACATTATTACAGAAGTACAAAAAAAGATGAAAAGATACAAGATCGTGAACTTGATAAAATGGTTGATGAATTTATTACAGCTATAAAATCACTAAATTTAACTGATTCATCTTGTTTAATAAAACTAAATAATTCTGAACCAAAGAGATTCAAGGAAATAAAAGAAGATTTTGAACTTGAAGAACCTAGAATTAGACAACAAGAGTTAAGTACAATTTTTAAATTAGCATTTGGACAAAGAGATTCAGAGGACAATAGAAAGTTCACTGAAATGTTAAAAGGAAAAAATGATATATTTAATAATCCGGTTGCTCAAAGTCGTAGTAATAAATATACTAAAGATAGTAAATCTAAAACTGAAAAGTATTATATAATACCACAAGTCAATTAAAACAGGAGGTTATTCTGATGTTATTCCAGCTTGTTCTGAGTTGTGTTAATTGACTTTAGAATATTTCAGGGAACATTCCTAGAATACTCTTACTTGTGGTATTTCCAGAACTTAAAAGCTTTATATTCTGAAATAATTCAAGGTTAAAAACAATTAGAATACACCTCCTTATGTATCATTAAAAGGACTCATTAAATTTTGGAGTATAAAATATAAGATAGCATTCGCAATATCTTTTTTATCTTACGATTTCTCTGACAAAAATACAATAGTACTCCTTTGAAATTAACGTTTGGAATCACCATTTATTAATATTTATTAATATTTATTATAAATATTTGTAAATATTGAGCTTGTTTTTTGTTATTTCTTGATAATATTTACCTAAATTTATAAGTCACTTAGTTGATTATTTAAATATTGTAAAGTTAGTATATTAGTGTTGCCAAAAAATAAAAGAAATTGGAGTCTATAAAATGGAAGAGCTAGATTTAGATGGGTTTAAACGTTATTGTAAAAATATTTTCTTTATTAAATCTATTGAGATGTACAAGTTATATTTAAAGGAAGGTATGGAGATTTTAAATAAAATTTCACATGATACTATTGAAATGTTTGGTCAGAAAATAGATTCTGATAATGAATATTTAAAAGAGGAGTTTCAAAAATATGATGAGCCCTTATATAATAATTTCAAATCTGCCTCAAGAAAATATATAGATTTTATAAACAAAAAATATCCATTAAATCAAATAGAGATAGAAACTAAATATCATGAAGTTTTTAAGAATATTCTTTCAATATTCTCTATTAAGTCTCCTGAAAAAACTAAAGCGGTGATGACTTCTATTCCAGAAGATCTAGTTCGAACGAGTAATTACCTACAACATCCTGTTTTTAATAAGTATCACTCTGAAACAGAAA
>CAJXWI010000505.1 GCA_913062735.1 uncultured Arcobacter sp. | reverse complement strand
TTTTTTCAATAAACATTGTAGGTTTTGTAAAAATAAGTTCATATTGTAATTTACCACACCAGGGACACTCTTTTGCTTTTTTTGCTTTATCTAATATTTCATCTGGAATACGCTTTTGGGATATAATGGTGTATGAAGCCTTACGTGATTTAATTTCTAAAAAATTTTTTAGTAAAACGATTAACAAAAATTATAAAAGTCGTGCATATATCACTACCTTAAAACATGAAAAATTATCTAATAATTTTACTTCAAAAGTAAAATTAGACTATAAATATGCAATTAATGACTTCTAATCAGCATGTTTGTATTAACAAAAAAGAATGATTAATTTTTTAGATAGTACTTATATTATGATAATAAGAATAAAATTATTTAATAATAGCCGATAATGAAGAACGTTAATAAACTTATTTTATTCTTATTTTTTTAAAATTTAAAATTTAGATTTTAAATTAAATTATATATAAAGTTAATAAAATGTAGAATTCTTTATGAATAAATTTAAAATATTATTAGTTGATGACGTACAAAATAATCTTTATTTGTTGGAATTGCTTATTGAAGAGTATTTTGATGATGTAGAAGTGATTCAAGCACTTAGTGCACAAGAAGCTTTAGAGCTTGTTCTTAAAACAGATGTTGACCTTATCTTTTCCGATGTACAAATGCCAGAAATGGATGGTTTCGAATTTACAAAAATATTAAAAAGTTATCAAAAAACCCTCCATATTCCTATTATTTTAATAACAGCATTATCGCTTGATAGAAAAAACCAAATAAAAGGTTTTGAATTAGGTGCGGTTGATTATATTACCAAACCAATTGACAGAGAAATTTTAATACCGAAGATTAAAAATTTTAAAAAAATATTTGAACTTCAAAAACAAACACAAAAACAAAATGAAGAAATTAAGGTACTTGCATATTATGACACGCTTACGGGATTAGCTAACCGAAAAACCATCTCTAAAAGAATAGATGAAGAAATACATTTTTCACTTAGAAATGGCACAATATCCGCATTGATTTTTTTAGATTTGGATGGATTTAAACATATTAATGACTCTCTTGGCCATGATTATGGAGATAAAGTTTTACAAAATATTGCAAAAAAATTAGAACACAGTATTAGAGATTTTGATGTAGCTGGACGTATTGGAGGGGATGAATTTATAGTTCTCATAAGAGGGGATGAAAAAGATCATAGTATTAGTCAAGAACGCTTTACTATTCTTTTAAATAGAATCTTAGAAAATATAAATGAACCCATTGATGTCAATGGTATACCTTTAACGGTGAGTGCTTCATTAGGGGTTTCACTTATTCCACACGATGGAGAGGATTATAATACTATTATCAAACATGCAGATAATGCAATGTATAAAGCTAAGAATCTTGGAAAAAATCGTGCTGTATTTTATGACTCAGCACTTCAAAGCGAAGCGGATAAATTACTTTTTTTAAGAAATGAAGTACTTCAAGCAGTCAATAACTGTGAGTTTATAATGTATTATCAAGCCCAATACGATATAAAAGGTGAAAATATACTTGCTTATGAAGCGTTAATTAGATGGAATCATCCTAAAAAAGGAATCTTGCTTCCTCTTGAATTCATACCGTATTTAGAACAGTTTGATCTAAGTCTTATTGTGGATAAATATGTTTTTGAGCGTGTTTGCATTGAGGTTAAAAATAAGATAAATGTATCCATAAATCTTTCTGCAAAAAGTTTTGAAGATAAGGGCTTTGTTGATTTCTTAAAAGAGACAAGTGAAAAATATAATGTAGATTCCTCAAAAATAACCTTAGAAGTAACAGAAGATGTTTTAATTAAAAATATAAACAAAAGTTTTATTAAAGATATAAAAGACTTAGGTTTTAAAATATCTATTGATGATTTTGGGACGGGATATTCAAGTCTTTCTTATATCTCATGTATGGAGTTTGATGAAATTAAACTTGACATGGCATTTATCCAAGCCATTTCTAAATCAAAAAGAGATAAACAAATTTGTAAGTTTATTTTACATATGTTTAGAGGACTTGATGTAAAAATTGTTGCAGAAGGTGTTGAAACAAAAGAACAGCTTGAGTTTGTAAGTAAAGAAGGTGCCAATGTTATTCAAGGTTTCATTTACTCTGAACCACAGACCATAGAAACTATTGTAAAAATATAAACAGGAAACAATGTATGCAAAATCAAAATACAAATATTTTTATAATTATTTTTGAATTCGTAAGTGTATTCATTTTAATTGTATTGTTTTATATGATGAATTTATACACAACAAATTTAAATTATGCAGAAGAGAATCGTTTTAGTATGATGCTTGTGGCCGATAAATTAAGGCAAAGTTCTGATGACCTTACCCATTTTGCAAGAACGTATACTATAACAAACGAGCTAAAGTTTAAAGAACAATACTTTGATACCTTAGCCATAAGAAATGGTAAAAAAGAAAGACCCAAAAATTATACTGCTATTTATTGGGATTTGTCAAAAAATATAAGAAAATTAAAACATCCCGATACAAAAAAAATATCCCTAGATAGTTTGATTAAAGAATTGCCTTTTAGTGAATTAGAATTATCAAAGATTTTACAAGCAGAATTTAATTCAAATGATTTGGTCAATTTAGAAGTCAAAGCCTTTAAATTAATGGAACAAAATATTCCCAATCAAGTACTAGCTATTAAATTGCTGCATTCTGATGCTTATTATATAGCCAAGCACAAAATAATGGATCCCATTGATGATTTTATTATTATGTTAGATAAAAGAACAAAAGAAAGTACGAGCATTCTAAAAGCTAAAATTAATACAAATATTGTTTTATTGATTATTTTTATACTTGTTTTTATACTTGGGAATATAATTATTTATATCTATCTTCGTAAAATTGAAGTCAAAAAGCATTGGATTAAAGAAGGAATCGCTTCTCTTAGTGTTGATTTATCACAAATTAATATTGAGAATAATGAGGTTCTAAAAAATATCTCAAACTATGTTAATGCTGCTGTATCAGCTTTATATGTATACGATAAAGAAAAAAATATATTAATAAGAGAGGGAATGTATGCGTATTCAAAACAAGATACAAAAGAGGAATATATAGAACTTGGAGCAGGTATC
>CAJXWI010000504.1 GCA_913062735.1 uncultured Arcobacter sp. | reverse complement strand
ATCTATTTGTATGGCTAGAAGCTACAATATATATTTCAGGAATATCTTTAGAAAGTGTTACGATTCTTAGCCTATCATCTTTATTTGCAATATCATATCCATCATCTAGCCCAACACCCATTGGATTTTTGTGCAATTTAAAAATCTCATTTCCAATACCTCTACTGTAGCCAATAATTAAACAATCATGCATTAACAAATTTACCTGCTTTATACCTTTCTATCATTTCTTCAAATGTTTCATGTGTAATTTTAATTCTAAACATAACTCGTTCTTCTTTAATCTCTTCTACACTATGCAAAATCTTGCCATTGAAGATACTAGGATGAGTATGACTGTACTCATATGTATATTCTTCACCTTTTGGATTATAATAAACAATTAATTCCATTCCTACTTCTTTGGCTCGTTTATCTCTAAATTCAATCATTTCTTTAAATTTCCATTGAGTATCAACGTGCATTAAAGGTAATGGCGGTGGAGCTGGATAGAATGCTTTTTGCAAAAGGTGCAGCATTACTGATGAATCTTTTCCTACTGAATAAAGCATACCAGGGTTTGAAAACTCTGCTACTACTTCTCTCATTATATGCATAGATTCTGCTTCTAATTGTTTTAAATGTGTTAATCGCTCACTACTTATCATACTTTTTCTCCCTATCCTTTGATAATATTATTTTATATGTAATCCACACTCTTTATGTTCTGGATTCTCCCACCACCATCTTCCACTTCGTACGTCTTCGCCTGTTTTAACAGGCCGTGTACAGGGTGCACATCCAATTGATGGGAAACCTTTATCGTGCAGTTTGTTGTAAGGAACTTTATTTTCTTTGATATAGTTCCAAACTTGCTCTTCCTTCCATAACAACAAAGGATTTACTTTTATCACATCATTTGCTTCATCAAATTCAATAATATCTAAACTCTCTCTTGTAACACTTTGTGATGCTCTAAGGCCAGTAATCCAAATCTTAAGTGGTTTAAGTGCTCTTTGTAAAGGCTCAATTTTTCTTGTAAAACAGCACGATTTTCTTTTCTCAATGGATTCATAAAAACCGTTGATTCCTTGATTTGAATAAAGTTCTTGAACTTCTTCGTGTTTTGGAAAAAATACATTTACTTTAGTTCCATATTTTAAGTTCGTTGCATCCATAACGGCATATGTTTCTGGATGAAGGCGCCCTGTATCTAAAGTAAAAATATTGGCCTCTTTATTTATACTTAACATCATATGTGTAAGAACTTGGTCTTCTGCTCCAAAACTAGATGATAAAGCAGCATCAATTCCATACTCTTTTAAAAAGTATTGCAATACATCTTGGGGAGTTTGATTTTTAAATTTTTTGTTTAATTCTGTAATATTCATACTATTCCTAAATCTGATAATCGTTGTTTGTTGGTTTCTTTCCAAAAGAGATTTTATTCCATAATCTTTCATGGTAATAATATAAAATCATTTTAGTAAAAAGCTCAATAGAACCAATAGATGCTGCCATTTTTAAATCTCCTGTAATAAAATATGAGATGATGACAGTATCAAGTGTTCCTACTGTTCGCCAAGAGATAGTTTTAACTACAGATCTGTATGCTTTATCTTGCATTCATTACCTTTCTTGGATATTGATAAGGATTACTCCTCATCAACACCATATAATCCAGTAGTTAAATAACGCTCACCAGTATCACATAAAATAGTTACAATTACTTTTCCAGCATTTTCAGGTCTTGAAGCTATTTGTTGTGCAACTAAAGCATTTGCTCCTGAAGAAATACCAACCAATAAACCTTCTTCTTTTGCTAGTGCTCTTGATG
The DNA here is from genome assembly GCA_913062735.1 of uncultured Arcobacter sp. Next base: position 1,324 of record CAJXWI010000504.1, on the reverse strand, counting down.
TTTCAATTGATGCTTCATTTGAAACTTGAACTACTTCATCATAAAGATCAGTATTTAATACTTCTGGAATAAAACCTGCTCCAATTCCTTGAATCTTATGTGGTCCTGGTTTTCCACCTGATAATACAGGAGAAGCTTCAGGTTCAACAGCAATGATTTTAATATCTGGGTTATGCGCTTTAAGAACTTCTGAAATTCCTGTAATAGAACCTCCTGTACCAATTGCAGAAACTAAGATATCAATTTTTCCGTCTGTATCTGCTAAAATTTCTTTAGCAGTTGTAAGTCTATGAATTTCTGGGTTTGCAGGATTTGCAAATTGTTGTGGTACGAAAGAGTTTGGTGTTTCGCTTGCTAATTCTTTAGCAGCATCAACAGCACCTTTCATTCCTTTTGCTGGTTCTGTTAAAACAAGTTCAGCACCTAAGGCTTTTAATAATTTTCTTCTCTCTAAACTCATAGATGAAGGCATAGTAAGAATTAATTTAAGACCAAATGCTGCACAAACTGATGCTAAAGCAATTCCAGTATTTCCAGATGTTGGTTCAATAATAGTTGTATCTTTTTTAATATCACCATTATCAAGAGCTGTTTTAATCATATTAAAACCAATTCTATCTTTAACAGAATGAGTAGGGTTCATAAATTCACATTTTCCTAAAACAGTTGTTCCATTTGTACTTGCTTTTTGTAATTTAACAAGAGGGGTATTTCCAATTAAACCTGTAACATTATTTGCATATTTCATTTTATTACCTTTGTGTGTTTTTATATTGAATAATGAAGATTTTCATTATATTTATCTAAATATTGATCTAACTCATCTAAACTCAGAGAAAACAAGCTTTGTGTTTTTTCTTTTACTTCTGTAAAGAAAATATCAAGCGCGGGATTGCTGCATTTATTATCTGCTATTTTTAAATCATCTTCTAATACTAACAGAATATCCAATACTTTAATCTCATTTGCCTTTTTTGCCAAACGATAACCACCTTTAGAACCTCTTACTGAGTTTACTAATTCTGCTCTTCTTAACTTACTTAAAAGCTGCTCAAGATAATTTTGAGGAATACTTGCATTTGCAGATATCTCTCTGATTTGCATAGGTGTATCTTTTTGATTTTTTGACAATTCATGCATGGCGGTTAAACCATACACTCCTTTTGATGAAATTAATGGCATCTTATAATCCTAACTTAATGCTTGATCTAAATCAGCAATTAAATCAATAGTATTTTCTAAACCAATAGAAAGTCTTACTGTTACAGGATTAACTCCTGCTTTTAATAATTCTTCTTCACTCATTTGAGAATGTGTTGTAGAT
>CAJXWI010000503.1 GCA_913062735.1 uncultured Arcobacter sp. | reverse complement strand
GCTACAACTGCTATTGATAAAATAGAAATTGATATACGAAATTATATAGAAAATGGAACAATTTGAATTTAAAAAAACTACTAGATGATGAAGTAAATACAAGAAACAACAAAGACGAACTCTGCATAGATACCAGACCAGACCCACTCATAATTGCTAGAAGACACAATGACGAATACATAGCTCTTATATGCGCGCTTTTTGCATATGGAAAAGCTTCTTTTATTGTGAAGTTTTTAAGTACTTTAGACTTTGATTTATTAAATCAAAGTGAAGTTAAAATCAAAAAGACATTACAAAAATACTATTATAGATTTCAAAATAGTGAAGACATAATTGCATTTTTTATAGCTCTTAAAAGACTTAAAGAAAAACATACTCTAAATGAACTTTTTTTACTAGGATATGAAAAGAATCATACTGTACTAGAGGGAATAGAATACCTCATAGGAGAAATAAGAGAATCCAATCCTTATGGATCTCAAGGATATAATTTTCTAGTGGGAAAAGCTTTAAAACGTGATAAAGAAGGAAACATTAAACAAATAGGAAATGCACCCTATAAAAGATGGAATATGTATCTACGATGGATGGTACGAAATGATGAGCTTGATATGGGACTTTGGAAAGATGTAGATAAAGCTGATTTAATTTTACCTCTTGATACTCATACCTTTAATGTTTCAAAAAATCTAGGAATGTTGACTCGAAAAACTTACGACTTAAAATCTGCTCTTTTGATAACTGAAAAGTTAAAAGAGTTTGATAAACACGATCCTATTAAATATGACTTTGCTTTGTATCGATTAGGTCAGGAGAAGATATTATAAGCCTATAGATACGATTAAAGTACACTATATGATTTACTTATATAATTATTTAAGTTAAAGATTCCAATCAGTAAGTTGATTTTAATTAATTGTTTTGAATTGTGCCAAATCCCCATAATAAATGTATCCAAAAAAGTTTCCTCTCCTCTTAATTTCTTTATTTTCTTCAAATTGATTCTTTATTTCAATGATTTCCTGTTGAGAAGGTTCTATTATTTTAGAATCAGCTTTAGCTCCTGAAACTAAACCTATTGCTATAATTGTACTTATTACAATTGTTCTTAATTTTGTTTTCATATTTTTCCTTTTATTATGAAGCTCTGAATAAATTGAAAAGACCTTTACTAATTCATTTGTCTTTTCAGTAATCTTTAGAAACTATTGATACAACTTGATTCTGTATTAAACACTATTAAAGTGTTGTATTGGTTTCTAGAATTATCTATCATATAGGAAATTACACTAGAGATATTATTATGCTGACAAGCATATTCTTTACTTTCAAGTCTCTTCAATTACTTCATTTAAAATATTAGTAGGGAGGTTGATATAAATTAAGTAGGCAATCACCTTAATTTTTTATGTATTATCTGGTGGTTCTTTTAGATATTAATTTGATTTTAAATTAAAGTTGCCCAAGTTTTATTTTTCCGATTTTACTATGTTAAAAATTACAATATAAACACAATTAGAATATTAATAATGAATAAGTTAAAATGTTAAGTATTTAAAACAAAGAGGGGAAAATAAAATGAAAAAAATACTTTTAAGTATATTACTATTTATAGGAACTTTAAGTGCTGATTTAGTAGATGATGGATTTTATGCTTATAATAATGATGAAAAAGAGAAGGCAATTATTTTGTGGAGGGCAGCATGTAATGTTGGAAAATTTATCGGTTGTTATAACTTGGCTCTCATGTATGATAAAGGAGATGGAGTAAGTCAAAATAAGAAAAAAGCTAAAGAACTTTATGGAAAGGCTTGTAAGGAAGGGAATAAAATGAGTTGCAAAAATTATAGAAAATTGAAGGAACAGGGTATAAGTTAAAATATCTTCATTTAAAATCTTGTTCAAAAAATATAAAGGCTATGACTAAGGTTGTAGCCTTTTTTTATGTTTGAATTTTATTTCGTGACCTAAATTGTAACAAATAAATAATATTGTTTAGTTACAATTTATTGTGACGTTAATAAAAAAGGATAAAGATGAAGAAAATAATAAGTATGGGATTAGCAGTATCATTGGTTAGTTCATTATTCGCGTATGATTATGAGATAAAAGAAGGTTGGCAACAAATTGGTGCAGTATCAGATATTGCTGATTTAAGTGTATTTGACAATACTTGTGTAGATTCTGTATTGCGTTATGATAATGAAATCGTTTCAAGTGCGCAAAAAAAAATATATTTACCAAATAACACAACATATCCTAACTATGGAATTGAATTAAGCTCACTAAATAAGGGAGATGGGTTTGAAGTAATTGCAAATGGTAGTTGTACTGTATCTGTACCAGATCCAGTAGAAGTTGGTGGAATTTCATTTAAGGGATTGACATATGGAACGGTAGTTTCACCATTTACGGGAAAAGAATGGCTTGATAGAAACTTAGGAGCTTTTCGAGTATGTGAAACATTTAATGATGCTGGTTGTTATGGAGATTATTACCAATGGGGGAGATTGGCTGATGGTCACGAAAAAACTTACAGTGGTCAGACAACAACTTTTCCACCGGATGTTTCAAATGTTGGACATAGTAATTCTATATATGGGCAGGCTACCAGTTCAGGAAGATGGTCTTATGATGATACAAATGGAGCTATAAGAGAGGCACAATGGGCTAAAATAGATGGAACTGGTATTTGCCCAATTGGATTTAGAGCGCCATCATACGATGAATTAAAAGCAGAAACAACTGAAGCAAGTATTCCTGTAACAAATCCTACAACGGCATTTGAAAACTTCTTAAAAATACCTGCAAGTGGTTATCTAACAGGTTGGACTACTATGACACATGTAAATGAACATAGTTATTTATGGCCAGGAACTCCAACGGGAGGAGCTTCATGGTCATTTGGAACTTTGAATGCTCTATATCGATCTAATTCAGCTCCTGTACGTTGTATTAAAGACTAATAAAATAGGAATAGAAAAGGAAAAATATGAAAAAAAAATTAATATCCTTGGGAATAATATTAACTATTTGTAGTTCACTACATGCAGATACATATGAGATAAAAGAAGGATGGCAACAGCTGGGTGCACTTTCAGATATAAATGATTTAAGAATTTTTAATAATACTTGTGTTG
>CAJXWI010000502.1 GCA_913062735.1 uncultured Arcobacter sp. | reverse complement strand
AAGTAGAAAAGATGCTTAAAAAAGCTTCTATTCCACTAGGAGATATTGCTGCTCAAAACTTGAAAATGAACAAGGGTGAGAAAAGCGAAAAAGCTATTAAGAAACACGCAGCTGAATGGATAAAAGCTAATCAAAGCACGTTTGATAGTTGGATCAAGTAAGGGTTAAGGTTAATTTTAATGAGTTTAAAATTAGCCCCTTCAGATTACGAAATATACATTCCAATTGGTGAATGGATAGAAGGAAATATTAAAGAGTGGCTATTCGAACAAAGGCCACTCTTTAAAAAAATTTCAGCACCAATTGATACTGTTCTTAATAGTTTAGACTCTCTTTTTAACTTTATTCCTTTTCCAATAATTCTTTTAATATTTGTTTTTTTTGCTTATAGAACCAATGGTTTAAAGTTTGCAATATTTTCTTTTGTAAGTTTAGTTTTTATAGATCTCGTTGACCTTTGGTCTGAAAGTATGACTACATTAGCAATGATATTTACCGCAGTTTTATTTTGCATGTTAATCGGTATTCCTTTAGGAATTCTAGCTTCTAGAAGCAATACATTTGAAATTATTTTGCGTCCTGTTTTGGATATTATGCAGACCATACCAAGTTTTGTTTATTTAATTCCTGTAGTTATGCTTTTTGGAGTTGGATTAACTCCAGGTGTTGTTGCAACAATTATATTTGCACTTCCGCCAATAATTCGTTTAACTAATTTAGGTATTAGACAAGTTGGCAAAGGTTTTAAAGAAGCTGGTTCAAGTTTAGGATTAACAAAGTTTCTAATACTTGTAAAAATTGAAATACCTCTATCTCTTAAAACTATAATGGCTGGAGTAAATCAAACGTTAATGTTAGCTTTATCGATGGTAGTTATTGCTGCTTTAATTGGAGCTGGAGGATTAGGTTTAACTGTTTACATTGCTTTAGGAAGATTAGATGTTGGTTCTGCTGTAATTGGGGGAACGGGAATTGTAATCTTAGCAATAATATTAGATAGAATTACTCAGAAAATTGTTAAAACTCGTTAACAAAACCTAAAGCTTTAAAAATAAATACAATAATTAAAAATAAGATTGTCCAAATAAAAAATTGTAAGGCAATTTTTGACTTAGGTTCTTTCTTAACACCACTTTTCCAGTTCATAAAAGTGTAAGTAGAAAAAATTGCCAATATTAAAAGAAGAAGAAAGTTAGTAAGTGACATTATCTTTGATTAAGAAGCATAACTTCTCTTACTTCAGCACCTCTGTATTTAGATAACGGTCTAATTAACTTATTGGAATTATGCTGTTCCATAATGTGTGCTGACCAACCTGTAATTCGAGACATTACAAATATCGGTGTGTAGAAATCAATATCTATACCCATCATGTAATAAAGTGGACCACATGGAAAATCTACATTTGGGTGAATTTTTTTCTTTTCGACCATAGTCTTAGCTAAGATGTCATAAATTTTTGTATATTTTTCTTTTTTCAACATTCTAGCGACTTTAAATAAATAATGTTTCATTGTTGGCACACGAGAGTCTCCAGTTCTATAAACTCTATGACCAAATCCCATAACAACTTTTTTCTTTGCAAGTGCATTATCAATCCATTTTTGAGCTTTTTCAGGTTTGCCGATTTCTTTCATCATGTGCATGACAGCTTCATTTGCACCACCGTGTAATGGACCTTTTAAACTTGCTATTGCTCCTGTAATTGCTCCATGAATATCTGATAAACTACTAGTTATTGTTCTTGCAGTGAAAGTAGAAACATTAAAGCTATGTTCTGCGTAAAGAATAAGAGAAATATCAAAAGCTCTAACAATTTCTTTATCAGGCACTTTATTAAACATCATTTTAAAGAAGTTTTCTGAGAACGATAAATTTTTACTTGGAGAAATTACACTCTTACCTTTTCTGGATCTAAAATAAGCAGCAACAGCAGTAGGTGTTTTAGCAAATATTCTCATTGCTTTTCTCATATTTGCTTTTGGAGAGTTATCTTTAGTATCTTTATCCTCTAATGCCATTAAACTTACACAAGTTCTAATCACATCCATAGGATGAGCATTTTTTGGCATTTTTTTAATATCTTTTAAAATCTGACTTGAAAGTTTACGATTACTTCTCTCTTCTTTAATAAATTTTCTAAGCTGTGATTTGTTTGGCAATTCCCCGTGCAGAACTAAGTAAGCTACTTCTTCAAAATCACATTTATCACAAAGTTCTTGAACAGTATAACCTCTGTACGTAAGAGCGCTTAATTCAGGCACAACATGAGAAATTGTTGTCTCATCAACAACTATACCAAGTAATCCTTTTTTAATTTCTTCACTCATTATTCATGCCCCTCTGTAGAAAAATCAGTTATTTTCTTATCTGGCGTATTGTACTTCTCATATTCTACTAACTCGTACAACCTTTTTCTAGTCTGCATTTTGTCAATAATATTGTTTTGATGACCATCATTAAATATTGATTTTAAACCTATTTCTACATTTTGCATTGCTAGACGTTGTGTGCTTACAGGATAAATTACAAGGTTATAACCTAAATTTTCTAGTTGTGTTTTATTCAACAATTTAGATTTTCCGAATTCGGTCATGTTAGCAAGCAAATAACATTGTAGAGATTTTCTAACAATTTCAAATTCTTCTCTCACTGGCCCTTTAAGAGATTTTCCTGGAGGCAACTTAAGAGTTTGAGAATTTATTTTTTTCCCATTTTCAATCACTTCATAATGTAAGTGTGGACCTGTTGACATTCCAGTAGATCCTACATAACCAATAATTTGTCCTTGCTTTACCCTAACACCTTTTTTAATTCCTCTGCCAAATTTTGACATATGAGCATAGACAGTTTGATATGTATTATTATGTTTTAATTTTACACAATTTCCACCTCCTCCACACCATCCTGCTTTTATTACTTTTCCATCTCCAGATGCCATAATGGGTGTACCCATAGGGGCAGCAAAATCAGTTCCCTTGTGCATTTTATTAAAACCATCAATTGGATGTTTTCTCATTCCAAAAGGTGAAGATAGTCTTGCACCATTTATTGGTGTTTTCATTAATGCCTTTTGAACACTTTTTCCACTTTTATCATAATGTCCCTCACTATTTTTTGAGTCAAAGAAATATAAAGAGTTGTCTTCA
>CAJXWI010000501.1 GCA_913062735.1 uncultured Arcobacter sp. | reverse complement strand
CATTAATTTCATAATCTTTTACAACTTTATAAGGTGGAATATCTGAAGCCTGCCCTGTTCGCAAAATTATTTGTATCAAATGATTATCAAGCTCATTTCGTATCTTTTTGCTGACTTCTAATCCAGCATCATCTGTTTCCATAATAACATCAAGCAAAAGTAAAACAACATCAGGATTTTGTTTTACTGCTTCAAGTGTCTCTTTTCCACTATAGGTACTAATAATTTCTAATTCTTTATTTTCATATTCAAATTTTTTTAATACGCTTCTTGTTAATAAATGAACATCTTTTTCATCATCTGCAATTATTATTTTAAAGGTCTCTTTTTTTTCTTTCTTTCCTACGTACGTTTCTTCTTTAAAAAAATCCATCAAATATTCCTTTCACTAAATCTTAATAATAAATTTCACACCCTTATTTTCAATACTATCACAAGAAATACTACCTTTTAATTGTGTCGTAACAATGTTGTATATAATATTAAGTCCCAATCCTGTTCCTCCATTCTTTCTATTTGTAGTAAAAAAAGGGTCAAAGATCTTGTTTAGATTCTCTTTTTTTATACCTTTTCCATCGTCTTTATAAACAATATGTATTTTTCCCTTCTCTTGTTTTAAAACTATTGTAATAATTCCAACTTGATTATCTCTATAGGCATGATTTATAGAGTTTAGAATAAGATTTGTAATAATTTGAGAAATAGCTCCAGGATAAGAATTTAAAAATATTTCTTTTTCTGCTTTAATTATCACTTTAATTTTTGTTTTTTTTAATACAGAACCTATACTTATTAAAACTTCATCAATATAATTCTTAAGTTCAAATTCTCGTTTTTGTTCACTTGTTTGATCTACTGATATTTGTTTAAAACTTTTTATTAAATGATTTGTTCTCTGCAAATTCGAACATATTAAGTTTGCAAGTAGAAGAGAACTCTTGGTATACTCTTTAAAATCATTTTTGGTCATATCTTCATTATCAAATTTTTCCATAATGTCTCTAGTAAGCTCTAAAAAATGACTTGATCCTGTAAGTCCAATACCTATAGGCGTATTTATTTCATGGGCAACACCTGCTACTAAACCACCCAAACTCGCCATCTTTTCAGATTCTACTAATTTATCTTGAGTTTTTTTTAGATTTTGTAAGGAGACTTCTAATTCATAGTTTGAATCTTCTAGCTCATTTTTCGTAGAATTTAATTCTATAATATTTTCATTTAATTTTTCATTTGTAATTTCTACTGAATTTTTAGCAGTGGATAATTTTTTTGTAAAATATAAAACAATTGCAAGTATCATTAAAAAAATAGCGATTATTTTATAAATTATAGAATAATCTACCGCTGTATTTATTTCTGTTTTAATCCATTTTTCATTTATTTCTTCTTTTTGTTTCAAAGAAATAGAAGCAATAACTTTATTTATGATAGATAAAAGTTCAGGATGTGATTCTTTAATCAGCATATGATGGAAAAATTTTTCTTTCGAAAGCCCAACAATTTTTAAATTTTTATAATATTTTTTTATATTGTATACTGTAACAGCTTCATGACCTACAAAAGCATCCGCATTTCCTTGTGAAACCATTTCTAAGGCTTCTTGTATACTCTTTGTATCTATAACGTTAATTTTGGGGTAGTTTGCTCGTATAAGTATATTTGAGGTAAAACCTTTGGGCAAGGCCAGAGTTTTTCCATTTAGGCCATTAAGACCATTTATAAAAGAAGTCTTTTCATTACTAACTATTGCAAAATTAAATGCAATAAAACTATTGGATACTAAGCCTATGTCTTGAATAGATTTTGTATTAGCAACCCCAGGAATAAAATCTATCTCATTATTTTTGAATTTACTTAAAACATCAAGCCATTTTTTTGTTTTAATATAATTAAAATGAAGTGATGTTTTCTTCTCTAAAATTTTCATATAATCGTTTAAAATTCCATCAAATTCTTTTCCTCCAATAATAGATAAAGGAGGCCAATCGCTTTCAGAAAAGTTTATTATAGGGTTGTTCTTAATAAATAATTTTTCTTTTTTGGTGAAAGTGATTTCCTTATTCAAATAGCTAAAGCGCTTGTATATTTTTTTTATATATGCATAACTGTCTAATCCTCTAAATAAATCTATTCTTGGAATTAGTTTATCTCTTTTTGAGTGTTCAATTAATTTTTCTTCATCAAAATATACTTTAACATATCCAACTTTTCTTGGTATATTAGATACTGTGTAATGACTGTCCTGTAGTGCGTGATTTTTCAATGATTCTTTTGAAGTAGAGGATAACAAATTTTTTTTATTATCAAAAACTTCTAATTTTTTAATATATTCTAGTTTCGATAATTGCTTAAGAATATTATCTATTTTCTTTCTTTCATTTGTAAAAATAAATCTTGAAACCAGAGTAGAAATCAGAGAATTAATTTTTACTTTGGCTTCTATATCTCTGTGTATATAATTAAAGAAAATATTTTCAAGTTCTCCCTTATCTTTTAATATTTTAAGATTTTTATTGAATATATTTTTAATATATTCATCTTTAAATGCTACTTTATAAGTATTTTTATTGGAAAAGATAGTTTCAATTTTGTATTTATTTATATTTTCGTCGCTTAATCTTTTTAAATGCCATAAAAATATATTTTTATCGACTAAAATCACCTCTGTTCGCCCCAGCCAAAAAAGCCGATTTTGCTTTTTCTGATCGGTGTACTCACGATAACTACCCGCTCTATTTTTTGCGTTCTTGGCGGAGAATAGCTGGTTAAACTGCGGGCCCAGATGCTGCATAGCATTTTGCCAAGCGATGACATCATAGTCGACTAAGTCGGCCATGCTGTTCACGACAATATTATCTGCTTTCTTGGACACGGCAACGTTTTTAAACGTCACAAAATTGTCAGAGTAGAAAACGCTACCTCTGTCACTATCAATGCCGTTAACACTGACCGCCATATCATAATGCATGTTAGGAACGGCTAGCAACAAACGTCTGTTTGATACATGAATACGCTTTGTAATCTGGTGTCCAGCAGCCTTTAATACCGCTGTCACGATATCCACTTCAATACCTTGCCACTGCCCCTCAACTTTGAAGACAAAAGGAGGTCGCTCTCTACCAAACGCAGCTGTTAGCGACTGAGCCTGTAATAGAGGC
>CAJXWI010000500.1 GCA_913062735.1 uncultured Arcobacter sp. | reverse complement strand
TAGCATTAGGATGAAAAGCTGGTTGTTTTTTTCTTATTTTAATTAAATTTATACAGTAGGTTCAATAATATAGCAACCTACACACCATTCACCAATGTTTTCAATACTAGTAATCTCTCCTCCTTTAAAGTCAGATTTTAAATTATTATATTGTGAAACTACTGCATCAAAAGATGCAATAATTTCATCTATTCTTTTAGCTGCTTTTTTTCGTGCAGTATTTGAAATGTCTAAATAAAATGCAAAAAGACAATAGTCTAAAGTTGAATCTTCTTTTATCTGTCTACTTATCATTTTACACATTTTATGTATTTCTTCTTTGTACTCTTCTTTTACATTGCGTACACCACTTTTCACACTTATCAAAACTCTAGAAACAGAGTCATTGTCATTTTGATGCAGAAATCTTTCGTCAAGTGTTAAAGAAAAAGTATCTTCTTGTAAAGAATTCTCTTTCATGAAGGTTTTAAAATCCCTTCTATTAGGTAAAGAACATCTAAGAATATCTGAAATTGTCGCATCCATGAATATTTCAGGTTTTTCATCTAATTTAGCCAATTCTTGCGCAATATGAACCCTAATAAAGTTACTGGGCGCAGACGATAAATACAATTCATCACAAGTCCAAGAAGTATAATTCTTTTTTGCCAGTAAAGCACCCTTTAATACAGAGTGTATTACATCATCTTGTTTAGGAAAAGTATTCATATTCATCCAATATAATTCTCATCAACTTCTTCTAATATTCCACTCTCAAACAAAATATCTTCAATTAATCGGTTCTTTGATACTGACAATTCTTTTGATAAAATTATAAGTGCTTTATCTAAACGTTTGTCAATTTTAATAGTTACTTGTGAAATTTCTTTTTTATTTTCGCTAGCATGTTTTTTAATAACATTTTTGATAATACTTCTGGAGTTTTTAAGTTTTGCCACGCTAATCCTAAATTAAATATAGTAGTATAAAAAGTACTACTCTTTTTTATTTATAAATTATTTCATAATAAACTTAATTAAAACTTAAATACAATAGTATTTATTTAGGTATTGTACTACTTCTATAAAAAATCAGAAAATTGCTATTCTATTGCTATTTTATAGAGAATTTTTAGTAAATAGAAGTAAAACTTTATGTATTTAACGTTTGAAATAATATATCTGGTCTTGAATTTATTGTTAAAAAGTTCTAGAGTCTTTTAGTAAAGTAAGGTATTGAAAAGTTCTATTACCTTACTTGTATTTGAGGGAGTATTTGGAGTATTTTTGTTCTAAATTAGAAATGATTACTTATATATTAATATATTTTTTTACAACATCAACTAAATTATTTATAATTTTATCAGAAATGATCAAGGCTTCTTTTTCATTACTATCAATTATTGCATCAATTAATTTCATATGAGTATTTGCTGATCTTTGTAAATCTTCAATGCCTTTAAAATAGTACCAAAACCGTCTTGAACGTACATGTAAAGGACTTGTTGCATTACTTGCAAATTCATTTCTTGCCGTTTTAAAAATAAGATTATCCATTTCTTTATCAATACGCAAATATTCTTCTATATCATTAGCATCAACAGCTTCTTGCATATGGATTTTAAATTTCAAAATGTGTTCTTTTTCAAAAGCAGTTGCATATTTTGTAGCACGTGAAATTAATAAAGTGTCTAAAACTCTTCTTGTTTCTAAAATAGCCAATTGGTTGGTCATGTTAATATCTGATATTTCTATTCCACGTCGGGGAATAATATTAATCAAACTTTCATGTGATAACTTTAACAAAGCTTCTCGTAATGGAGTACGTGAAATTCCTGTTAATGACATCAGCTCTTTTTCTGAATACGTTTTTCCTGGTTCTAAAATAAGCGTTACTAAAAATTCTTCTAGCATTATGTATGCTTTGCTTGATAAGTTATTTTCTGGCATTACAATCCTTTATCTTAAAAAAAATCCATATTTTAATTCATCTTCTTTATCTATTAAAAAATTATGCTCACCTGTAATATACGCATTTCCACTAACTTCTGGAATAATAGCATCAAGCTGTCCATATTTTAGTGATTCAAGAATTTTTACTTCAAAACTTGTATTTAAAATACTTTCAATAGTAATTGAGTGATTTTTTTCTAATTCATTTTTTTTATAATGAATTGCCACACGTCCAGACACGCCAGAACCAGTGGGACTTCTATCTACTTCCCCATTTGCAAATACACAAACATTTTTAGAATGTACGTCTGATTTTTTTGAAATAAAAATAGTTCCATATAAAAAGCTTAAATCTTCTTCGAAAGGATGTTTAATATTATCTTTTTTTTCTATTATCGTTTTTTTTATTTTTTTTCCATAAGAGATGATTTTATCATAATTATTCTTATCCAAACTAAGGCCAATTTTGTCTGCATCTATATAGGCATAAAAAGCACCACCATAAGCTAAATCATAGGAAATTTCTCCTAAATTTTCAACTTCAATTTTTTCATTTAAAGCAAGTACAAAAGAAGGAACACACTTAAAGCTTACTTTTGTGACTTCTCCTTTATCATTAATATAAGCACTGGCATATAACACTCCACAAGGAGCATCTATCGTAATATTGGTTATAGGTTTTTGAACTTCAACCCAATTTTGTAATACAGCAAGTTTAGTAATAGCAATAGTTGCATGTCCACACATAGTGCTATACCCCTCATTATGCATAAAAATAACCCCAAAATCACAGTCTTTACTACAAGCTTCCGTTAAAATTACACCATACATATCAGCATGACCTCGTGGTTCAAACATCAAAGATTTTCGCAAATGATCAAGATTCTCTTTAGCATAATTTCTTTTTTCTAAAATGCTCTTACCTTTAAGCATAGGATAACCATCAATAATTACACGTAAAGGCTCACCTCCTGTATGCATATCAATTGTTTTAATACTTAATGCATTAGTATAAGACAGTTTACTTTTTTTTATTTTATTTAAGATATTCATTTTTCTCTCTTTTTTAAGAAGTATTTTAAATTTTAACTTAGGGTAAAAATATCGCGTAAAAACATATTCTACTGTTTATAACGAATAAACATTCCTACTATACAAATAGATCAAACAAAAGCTGTTTTATTTAACACAAGTATATATAGCTTTTCCTAAAACATCCATAATGGGTTCAA
>CAJXWI010000499.1 GCA_913062735.1 uncultured Arcobacter sp. | reverse complement strand
ATAATAAAAGGAATCAAACCAGATTTGGTTTACCTATGGTCTTTGCGTTTAGTTTCGCTCTCCCCTGCACTTGCCGTTCAAAAACTTAATATAAAAAAAGTATTTGAAATTGGAGACTTATGGATGAAGGGTTATTATCATACAAGTATCTTCTCTAAACTCAAAAGAGGTATTAAAAATTTCTTACCTTTTATGGTGGGATCTTTAATTGATTTTTCACCTGCTATTTGCGTTTCTAAGTGGATTGAAAAAGAAATGAAAAAAAAATATTTTGCAAAAGAAACCTATGTTATTCCCAATGGAGTAAAGATATGTGAAAAAAATAAAAAGCTCTTAAATGAAAAAATAAGATATATATTTTGTGGCAGAATTGATTATACAAAAGGTTTAGATTTGGCCTTGAAAGCCTTGAGTAATTTAAAAGACAGGGGTTTTGATAATTTTGTTTTTCATATCTATGGGGAGGGCCAAGATTCATATATAGATAAATGTAAGAAAATGACCAAGGCCTTAAACTTGACTAAAGAAGTAAAATTTTGTGGTAAAAAAGATGATATGAAAAAATATTACAAACACTACGATGTTTTGTTAATGCCCACACGAATGAGAGAACCCTTTGGTTTAGTCATAATTGAAGCAATGCGAGCGGGCGTTGTGGTCATTGCTACGAATGCATATGGTCCTGCTGAGATAATTCAAGATGAAAAAGATGGCTTGCTTTTTAAAAGCGAAGATGTTAATGATTTGACAAATACAATACAAAAGTTACAAAAAAATACCGTTTTATACAATAACTTAAGAGACGCAGCTTTTCTTAAGGTTTTTGAAAAGTTCAATCTTATAAATGTAAAACAAGAAGTAGAGAATATCTTAATAAACACTGCTAAAAAGGATGCAGAATGAATATTAATGCCATTTTGATTAAAAGCAGTGTTTCAAATTATATTTTCCTTATTCTAAAAATTCTTCTTTCCTTATTTCTTATTAGAATAATTTTTTTAGGAATAAACAATGAAGAGTACGGTTTTTGGGCACTTTTATGGAGTATTTTTGGTTATTCTGTTTTATTAGATTTTGGTTTTGGAACAGCAGTACAAAAAGCAACGAGTGAAGCTTTGGAAAAAAATGACTGGGACAATTATAATAAGTTAATTTCAACCATCTTTTTCTCTTACGTACTATTGTCCATAGGTATTTTTATTTTTACACTTATTATGGCTTTTAATCTTGAAAAAATATTTGTATTTTCTTCAAAAGAATCACTTGAATATTATAAAATTGTTTTTATGATCTTTGGTTTTGGAACAACGCTTATTTTTCCTCTTGGGTTTTTTAAAGAGATTTTAAGAGGTCTTAGAGAAATTCCTTTAAGAAACAATATTGATATGGTTTTTTTAATATTGAACTTTATAATTATTTACCTTTGTGTTACTGTGTATTCTTCTCTTATGGCTATGGCTATAGGAGCCATTCTTGTGCAGTTTTTTGCAAATGTTTTTATGGCTATTTATGTTTATAAAAAAATTCCTTCCTTAAAAATATCTGTAAAATTCTTTCAAAAGAATAAAGTAAAAGAAGTAATGGGTTTTTCTTTTTTTGCTTATATTGTGATGTTTTCTAATTTGATTATTTTTAAAACAGATCAAATAATCATTTCAGTATTTTCAAGTATTGCCATGGTTGGTTTTTATCAAATAATTTCAAGAATCAGCGAATTATTTAGACAATTTTCAACACAAATACATGATATTATTGGACCCATTTCAGCAGCACTTTTTAGCTCTTCTAAAAAAGACACACTTTCAAAAGTTTTATTACAGTCCAATCAAATTGTGGCTTTCATTTCCACCATGTTATTTGTACCCTCCTTCTTATTTTTAGAAGATCTTTTATATTTTTGGCTTCAAATTACGAATACAGAAGTTGTATTAACAGGAAAAATACTCTTGTTTTCCATGTATATATTGGTTGCTTTAAGAAGCAGTAGTGTTCAAGTTTTATTGATGTGTAACAAACACAAGCAGTTAACAGCAGTTGCAATTATTGAAGCAGTGATGAATTTATTTTTAAGTATATACTTAATTCAAAGCTATTCAATCCTTGGAGTTGCTATTGGAACTTTGATACCAAATATTATTCTAGCCCTTGTTTATAATATTCCTATTGCTTGTAAATTTTCAGGTATTTCTGTTTTTACCTATGTAAAAAAAGCTCTTATTAAAAATGTTTTTACGGGTTTGTTAGTATATACAGTATTGTTTTATTTAGTACAAAGCTTGGACGAAATAACATTTATTGGCCTCTTAGTATATGGGGCTTTATCTTTAGTACTATATTGTATGCTTTATTATCTGTTTTTCTTAAATAAAGAAAACAAAAACAAAGTAAAAACATTTATCAAAGCTTATTTTTTTAATAAAAAAAAAACTATTAAATATAATTAATGTATAATTATTATAGTTATAGAGTAGTTAGGAGTTTAATGATGAATTTAAATATTAAAAAACTTAGCAGCAAGATACGAATAATATTTATTGATGATGATAGAATTGATGTAACAAATTTAAAAGAAGTACAAGTTTTGTTAAGTCCTTATGTTCAAGAAATTCAAGATAGTACCCTTGATGAACTAGAACTTGACTTTACATCTATAAATTTTATTGACAGTTCTGGTTTGGCTATGATTATAAATATATATAAAACTTTACTTGCAAAAAACCAAAACTTAAGTATCGTGAACAGTGGTTCTTTTGTACAAGAGATATTTAATGTCACTAAACTTGATACGTTTATTAAGCTTCGGTAACGATTATGAAAAAGTTTACTTCAGAAATGAGCATAAGCAGTAATCTTAATAATATAAGAAATGTAATGCAATGGATTGAAACTGAGATAAAGTCATACTTTAAAAGTGAAAAAAAATATCAAAGCATAATATTAGGACTTCAAGAAGCAATTACTAATGCAATTGTGCATGGTAATAAATCAGACGAAAAAAAGTTTGTTAATATTTCTTATTGTCTTAATGAGAAATTAATGATTACCATTGAAGATGAAGGAAATGGAGTTTTAGAGAAAAATCAAGACCTTGATGTATCAAAAATCAGTAAAGAGGATGTTTTCAAAGAATCAAAACGTGGAATAATGCTTATGAAACACTTTTGTGATGAAGTCGTA
>CAJXWI010000498.1 GCA_913062735.1 uncultured Arcobacter sp. | reverse complement strand
TCACTTAAAAGATTTAAATAATACCCTGCTGGTTTTTTCTCAACTTTAGAAACAGCTTCTTTACTTAATCCAATCATTGAAAGTCCAGGAGGAAGCATTAACGCTTTTTGACTTCCTGTAATCAAGGCATCAATATGAGTCGTATCTACTTTTTCAACCCCTATGGCTGTAATACCATCAGCCACAATAGTAATATTTGGATTGATTTTTTTAACTGCAGAGGCAAGAGCTTCTACTGGATGTCTTAATCCTCCCGCACTTTCACATACTTGAATAAAAATTGCATCAATATCTTGATCATTTTTAATAATATCTAATACAGCGTCTACACTTACAGGTGTATTCCAATCATTTTTAATTTCTATAAAAGGAATATCAAAGGCTTGGCAGATTTTTCCAAATCGCTCACCAAACTTTCCAGAATTAATACTTAAGGCTTTTTTATGCGTTAAATTTGTCACACAAGCTTCCATAGCACCTGTTCCACTTGATGCTAACATCACAGCTTCAGGCATATCAAGAATTTCTAATAATAAAGACCGCGTTTCTTCAAATATTTTTTCAAATTCAGGGGTTCTATGATGAATGGTAATATCACTCATTGCTGTTCTTACAAATTCTGGTACAGGAGTTGGTCCTGGCGTTAATAACATATTTTTTCCTTAACATTTGGGCATAGTAAATCGTGATAGTGTATCTAAAACTTACTAAGCCTTCCTTTAAAGAAAAAATACCTGTATTTTTTCTTCAAAAAATCATTAAAAAAAGAATTTACAAATTTGGAAATCCTAGTATATAGCTTCTAAAGCATATTATTAGTACTAACTAGTAATATATTAATTTTTAGCACTTGACATTTAATACTAACTAGTAGTATACTGTCAACAAGGAGTAACACGATGAGTTATAAAAGTTTGATAAGTTATGGAAAACGTAGCGATAAAGCAATGCAAACATGGGTTCAAATTGCAAAAACATATTTTAAGTTTTTTACAACTGAACTTCAATACTTAAGTGAATACAACCTGACTTTTAATCAGTTTAAAGTACTAGAAGTACTTTATCATAGGGGAGATTTAAATATTAGTTCTATTACAAAACTTACTTCAAGTACCCCAGGTAATATTACTGTTGTTGTTAAAAATCTAAAACGAGATGGTTTAATACACTCACTTTGTGACCCAAAAGATAAACGCGCAAGTATTTTATCTATTAGTACACAAGGAAGAGAATTGATAGCTTCTTTATTCCCACAGCACGCGAAAAATATCACGACGTACATGGAAGTACTAGATGATGATGAATTAGAAACACTACACGCATTGTTGAAAAAAGTTTATAAACACTAAACTTTTTTTATTTATATACTACTAGTTAGTACTAGTAAAAAAAAGGAAATATTATGAATTTAAAAATCAAATTAGGTCTTACGTCAATCTTATTAGCAAGCTCATTATTCGCAGGAACATTTAATGTTGATCCCGTGCATTCAAATGTAGCATTTAAAGTTAAACATATGATGATTTCAAATGTGACAGGTGAGTTTGACACTTTTTCTGGATCTTTCCAATACGATGAAAAAACAAAAAAATTAACATCATTAAATGGAAAAGTAGATGTAAATTCAATCAATACTGACAATGTTAAAAGAGATGGTCATTTAAAATCTGCAGATTTTTTTGATGCAAGTAAATTCCCCAATATTACTTATAAAATATCTAAAATTGTAGGAGATGAAGCACATGGCGAAATTACAATTCATGGAATTACAAAAAAAGTAGTATTTGATTTTGAAAACAGTGGAATGATAAAAGATCCATGGGGAAATACTAGAGTTGGATTAGAGATTACTGGTTCTATCTCTAGAAAAGCTTTCGGATTAAAATGGAATAATTTATTAGAAACTGGTGGAGCAATTGTTGCTGATAAAATCAAATTAAGCATTGAGCTTGAGGGTGTTTTAGCAAAATAAAGAAAAGGATGAAGATGTATACCATTTTAGTATCAACGCAAAACGAAAATATGAAATTAGCAAAAGTATTGCAAGACTTATTGCAAAAAGAAGGAAAAGAAAATCAACTTATTGATTTGGTTGATTTAAATCTTCCCTTGCATAATAGTGCCGTTCAAGAAAAAGATGGTATTCCAAAAAAAGTACAAAATTTGTATGAAACAATGGATAAATCACATTCTTTTATTTTAGTAACAGCAGAATACAATTTTGGAGTACCCGCTGTATTAAAAAATGCAATTGACTGGATTACTGTTGTTAATAAAGACTTCAGGAAAGTATTTACGCAGAAAAATGTTCTTTTATCTACTCATAGTGGAGGTGGAGGACAAGATGTGCTAGATATTATGAGAGCACAATTTACGAAACTTGGTGCCATGGTTTATGCAGATGAAATTCATACGACCTACCAAAAAGCCTTTGAATTAGAGTCAAGTAAAAAAGTCTTACTCTCTTTTTCTTCTACAAAATAAGAAAAGAAGTAAATAGTTTTAACAAACTGTTTACTTCTCAAAGCTATTATAATAATTAAATAAAGGATTAAAAAATGTATATTATATTTGTCGCAAGTTTAAATAAGAATATGGAATTAGCAAAAAATGCTCAAGAACAACTTTTAAAAGAAGGTAAAACAACTTCTCAAGTTTTTCCTGATCTTTCACTGTATATATATGGTGGGGTGAGCTATGAGCCGTATCGACAAATTTTTGATAAACTATTTGGAAAGAGTATAGACACCTTGGCTACTTTTCCTGCATCTGAAGGGTTTTTTGGTTATCAGGATCAGTTCAATAAAGATTACACAGATCTTCTCCTACTTCTAAACAATGATATTTTCTATGAGTTTATAAAAGCAGAAGATTTTCTTAGTGGTAAGTATATCCCAGTTAAAACAGGTGGTGATCCCATTCGCCATCCTGAATCATTAGCTACGGGTTATAATCTTTACGGTTTTGATCCTTCAAGAGTGCCAACTAAAGCTGCTTTTGAGCAAGGTAAAGAATTGGTTGAACAAATGATCACAGATTATCGTAAAAAGCATGGCGAATATCCAGATAAAGTGGCGTTCTCATTATGGTCTATCGAAACCATGCGCCACTATGGTGTTTTAGAGTCTCAAGCTTTATATGCAATGGGCGTTAAACCTAAATGGAGTGCTGACGGTCG
>CAJXWI010000497.1 GCA_913062735.1 uncultured Arcobacter sp. | reverse complement strand
GAAAAAGATTAAGTTATCAAGATGTAATTTAACACAAAATTAACAATAATTTAATAAAATACATTAACTCAATCAAAAGGCAAAAACGTGTTCAAAAAATTAATCTTAAGTCTAGTACTTTTATCCTCTGTTTTATATGCATCAAGCATAGAAATCGACAATGCATATATTAGAGCAACACCTCCAATGGTTCCAAACTCAGCAGCTTTTTTAACAATTGTTAATAACTCAAATAAAGATATTACCTTAGATTCTATTGCTTCAAATATTGTTTCTAACATTGAAATGCATAACAGCTCAATGAAAAATGGAATTATGAGTATGAAACAAGTAAAAAATATTCTAATTAAAGCAAAATCAACTACAACGCTTAAACCAGGTTCTCTTCATATTATGTTATTTGGAATTAAAAATAAACCTTTAAAAGCAGGTGATAAACATGAATTTACATTTAATTTTTCTAATAAAGAAGTGCTTACATTAGATTTAAGCGTTAAATCTGTAATGCAAGGAATGATGCATAGTAAAATGAAAGAAATGCCTATGAAAATGAAGCATGAAAAAACAATGAATCACAAAAAAATGCCTGAAAGTAAATAAAAACCATGAAAACAGTTCTAAGTGCATTGGTTTTATTAGGATTAATTTCTGCATATTTATTTGTTGATTTTAATAAATTATACCTTTGGCTTAGTCCCAAAAGCGAACTTGTTTTGCAAAAAAACTGTGATTTACATAAAGGGCCTTGCTCCATTGTAATTGCAAATGGGGAAGTACTTAGTCTTGAGATTTTCCCAAAAGACATTCCTTTAATGGCCCCTCTTAAATTTAAAGTACACAGTTCAAATCAATCTTTAGATAAAATGCATTTGAAAATCTATTCAAGAAATATGTTTATGGGATCCTTTGATTTTGTATTAAAAAATACGGGTAAGGGTTATTATGAAAGTAAAGGTATTATACCTACTTGTGTAGTTGGTAAAATGCAATGGAATGCAGATCTTGAAATCCTAGATAATAATAAAAGAATTGGTGCAAGATACCAATTTAATACGGAGTAATTATGAAAAAAATCTTTTTAATCGCAACCTTAGTGCTTGGTGGTGCTGCAATATTTTTAAGCCCTTTAATAAAAGAGTACCAAGAAAAACAAAAACATGAGTTTACGCTAAATACAAGTAAGGGAATAATCCATAAATCTGATTTTGAAGGCAAAGTTTTAGGTGTATTTTTTGGTTATACTTTTTGTCCTGATGTCTGCCCTACTACTATGAGTACACTGGCTCGTGCCATAAGTACTTTTCCAGTAGAAGATCAAAAGAAGTTTCAAGCTCTTTTTATATCTGTTGACCCTAAAAGAGATAAGGTGGATGCTTTAAAAGAATATGTGGAGTTTTTTAATCCTACTTTTATTGGAGCAACAAGCGATAAAGAAAACTTAGATGACATAGTTAAGCGATATAGAGCATATTATAAAATAATAGAAGAAGAAAACTCATCAATTGACTATACTGTCTCTCATACTGCAAATATTTATTTGCTTAATAAAAAAGGTATTTTAGTAGATAAAATCAGTCACTTTGATGGGGTTGAAGAAGTAAGAGAAATCTTAAGAAAATATTTATAAAAACTACTTCTTAAACATAGATGTATGTTTAAGAAGAAAATCTTATGAACAAAGATTCTTAAGCTTATAAGCAGAAGAATCAGGATAAATCAATTTTCACAAATCAACTTATCTTAATTCTAAATATCTTAAAAAGATTATAGAATAAAGAAACTTAAATAATAATATAAATTATTATTTAAGTTTTAAATGAAGTTTTCTTTAATCTAAAACAAACTTTTTAGTTTATTTTTAATTTTATCTTCTATTTTCTTTTTCATTTCTTTCTTTTTTTCTTTAAGCTTTGATTTTACTGCGGCTTGTGCATCCAGTTTAATTTTAATATCAGGCTTATTTAAATTCCCTTTGATAATAGTATCAAACTTTAAACCCTTGATATCTACTTTTATTGTAGAGTCTGTAGTATTCTTAAGCGTATCAAGAACACTTTGAGTCATATCAAGAGTAGTATATTTACTTTTTAAATGCATAATCGAATTGATGATATTTTTATTTATTTTTGATTCCAATGTAGTTTCTTCATAAACTTCTTTGGTTAAATCAAAACGAGTAAGCGCATTGATTTGATTTGAGTAATCACTTTTAACTAATTGACCATCTTTTAAAATAGCTGTCATCACACCTTTTTGATCTTTCAAATTATACACCAAATCCATACTAGCACTTGAGTTAAATACTTCTGGATAATACATCATATATAAACCTTTTAACAAGTCAATATTTTTTATGTTGGCGGTTAAGTCATCGTTTAAAAGTTTATAATTTAAAGTACCTTTTAATAATTTAGACGTCCCATTTACTAAAATGTTTTCATCTTTTACAAAATTACCGTCAATTGTGATTGCACCTCTCATTTTAGTAGCACTTACATCAAATAATTTTTTCAAATCCCCAACAACAATTTGGTAATCACTGTTAATTTTTTGTGTACTTAGATTAACTTTTGCTTCTTTTACAAAAATATTTGCTTTTGAAGTATATGTTTTTACTGCACTTAAAGCCAAGTCATTTTTTAGTTTAGTAATAACAGTTGTTTTAAAAGTAAGTTTATCTACAAGTTTTAAATCAAACGCTTTATTTACAACTGCATTGTTTACAAGCCCTTGGTATACTTTAGTAGTAATCAAACCATCTAAAGTGCCTAATTGTGCATTTTTAATATCCATATTGATATCTAAATACCCTTTTGCATAAGCAGGTTCTTCTAACATCACAAGGGCGTCTTGAATTCTGGCTTTTAGAACATTTACTTGAATTAGACTTGGTTCATAATTAACCAGTTTCACATCATAAGATGTTTGTGAAGAGAAAATATTTGATTTTCCTTGGACATTCATAAGCTCTTTATTTCCAAGAACAATTCCATTTAAAGCAAAAGAACCTTTTAGTTTTTTACCTGTAAATTTTTGTAATTTAGCTAAGTCTTTGATATTAATATCATATTTTATATCAGCGCTTCCTGCAAATAAATTATAATCCCCATTAACATTGATTTTTGAATTTGAATCAATATTCGCAACAATATCAATTTTATTTGCTGAAACAAGGAATTT
>CAJXWI010000496.1 GCA_913062735.1 uncultured Arcobacter sp. | reverse complement strand
CTTCCTTTGTGAGTTTTTTAGGTATAGCTTTTTATGCCATTCCAGGAAGTATTTTTACTTCAGCACTCTTAGACAAAATCAATGAGAAAAAGAGACTTAAAAACAAAGACAAAAAACCTTAATTTTTTTCCTAAAAAAATAATCATAATATTGTCATTTTTTTCCTTTACGATGAACTATCAAATACAGGAGAGTTAAATGAGAGAGACTTTATCAACAAAACGATTTGCTACACTTTTAATAGTGGCATCTACTTTTTTACTAGCAGGTTGTGCTTCTAGTGTGAGTTCTGGTTCTTCAACAAACATACAAACTTTAAAAATTGGGAAAATACATACTCAAAAATTCAATGGAGTTTCGGATGGATTACTAGGTGGTCTTGGTTTATCTGGTATCCAAAGTGTAGCCCCAGGATTTAATGATTCTACTAACCCAACCTTATCTGAGCTTAGAGTAAATACAATTTATGCCAATTATACAGCACTCATCAATCAAAAAGACGCTCAGTTTGGTATTGTTTATGGACCAAAAGATGACAGTAAATTTGCAGGGACTGAATATCTAACTTTTGTGGGAGAGGGTTTAAATAAAGCCACTTTAATGGTACACATTCCAGATAACTTTAATGCAAGTGAACCTTGTATCGTGGCGGCTCCATCCTCTGGATCTAGGGGTGTCTATGGTGCAATTGGTACCAGTGGCGCTTGGGGACTGCAAAAAGGATGCGTTGTAACATACACGGATGCAAACAAAGGAACAGGTGCTGTTGATTTATCCCAAAATAAGGGTTATGGAATATTACATAATGCGTTAGATTTAGAGACATCTGAACAACTGGCATTTAGAGTTCCCTCCTCTGCGAATATTTCAGAAACATCCGATGAATACCTAGAATATTCAAATATCACACTACCCAGTCAAAAAGAAATTACTACCTTTATAAATAAAAATCCAAATAGATATGCCTTTAAACATGCCCATTCTCAAAAAAATATTGAAAAAGATTGGGGTATTCATACCCTTCAATCCATAAAATTTGCCTTTAGACAACTGAACCTACACTATAAAAAAGAATTTACACCCAAAAATACAATGGTAATAGCGGCAAGTGTTTCCAATGGTGGAGCAGCAGTTTTAAGAGCCGCTGAGCAAGATACAAACTCACTTATTGATGGAGTGGTTGCCAGTGAACCAAATATCAATCCAAAAAAATCAAAAGTTCATTTTACTATCAATATGGGAAAGAGAACCCCTATTACACACCACAGCAAACCAGCTTATGAATATTGGATTCAAGCAGAACTATACAGTGCTTGTGCAACTCAAGCCCCTGAATTAAAAGGTACCATTTTAAGTGAGCTGAGAGGTGACGTAGCTCCTAGATGTTATTCCCTGGTAAAGAAAGGATTATTAAAAGAAGATACCATAGAAAACTTAGGTGAACAAGCTATACAAAAACTACAAGAAGTGGGTTATTTAAAAGAATCCAATAAAATCTTGGTTGGATATGCGGGTGTTGATGTATTTCAATCTATATTAAATAACTATGGAAATGCCTATACCCGAAGTTCAGTGATAGATAATGTGTGTAATATTAGTATGGGAGTTGTGGATAAAAATAATAAACCAACAGTAAATTCCGCATATAAAACTCTCGCATCCTCTAGTAATGGGATTCCTCGAACAGCCAATCTAGTATTGATCAAAAATGATGCAAAAGGTGGACCAAATAGACAATCAAATGCTGTATCATCAAACGGGGAAAAAGATTACAATCTAGAAGGTGCTTTATGTTGGCAAGATATTTTTTTAAACAAACAAAACCCTTTGAATAAAAGACTACTACAAGGAATCAGTGAGATCCAAGCAACAGGAAAACTACAAGGGAAACCTACCATTATTATACATGGAAGAGATGATGCTATCATTGCTATTAATCATTCTTCAAGACCATATTATGCCCTAAGTCAAATTGAGCAAAGAAAGAAAAGTAATATTTTTTATTACGAAGTTACCAATGCTCAACATTTGGATACTTTAAATGGTTTGTATACTAAAAACAAAACAGGTGAAATGAACTATGTTCCTTTGGATTATTATTTTAAAACTGCACTGGATAAAATGTACGAACATTTAAAAAATGGTTCCACGTTACCTCCAAGTCAAGTTATAAAAACAACAGCACCAAGTGGTGCTCTAAAATTAAATGACTTAACAGCCATTCAAGATGAGCCAAAACATCCAATCGTTTTTTCTAATTCAAAGTTATATATACCTGAATAAATTTATAAATAGAAAGAGTTAAAAGTACTCTTTCTATTGTTTTTTTCGTAAACGTATAATAAAACCTCTTCAATAATAATCATATAAAAATTAAATAATGAAATATTAATCATTTTAGTAAATAGTTTATTACCAAGCAATCCTTCTTTTTTACCTTTTTACACACTATCTTGATAATTGTTATTCTAAAATAACAACTCACTTAAATTAGAAATGAAGAAAAATAACTTATTTGAGATTAAGAGTAGTTCACTAAAATATGATAATAATTATCAATTACATTAAAGGTGTGGACATAAAATGATTAAAAATATGAGTATAAAAGCTAAACTAATCCTTAGCTCAATTGTTTCAATTGTAGGTTTAGGAATAATGGTTGGTCTGTTAAATATATCAATAAATAGTATTAGTGCTTTGGACCATGCACTAACAAAAGTAGAAGAATTGAAAAATGACACAACTGCGTTAAGAAGAAATGAAAAAGATTTTTTATTACGAAAGTCTTTAAACGATATAGAGAAATTTGAAAAAAGCTTGAAAGAGTTATACTCAGATTCAAATGATTTAGTTAGTCTTTTAGGAGAACGGGGAATTGATACTTCAAAAATAACACAAATTAATACCGTGACCAAAAAATATCATGGTATTTTTATTGTTGGCGGTAAAGGCGCAATGTTTGACTTACCTATTGAAAAAAATACACAGCGTATGCTTTCTTCATTTGTTCACAAAAATAAAATCATTGCTGCTGTATGTCACGGTCCAGCATCATTAGTTAACATTAAAACGAAAGAAGGAAATTACTTCGTAACTGATAAAAAAGTAAACAGCTTCACTAACACAGAAGAGCATGCCTTTGGTGGTGACTCAGTTAAGCAGTTTCCTTTTCTTCTTGAGG
>CAJXWI010000495.1 GCA_913062735.1 uncultured Arcobacter sp. | reverse complement strand
CGCTCCTGCTGCGAAACGAATAAGTGGGTATGAAAAATTGGATAACGCGTCATAAACAGTTTGAAGCGGTTTTATGATAGCTCGAGTTGTTCTGCTTACTGGTATCATTTAAAAATATTTGTATATTAAAAAAATGATTTGGTCGATTATTTTGACAGTAATTTTGGTGGGACTATGTTTAAAAATCCATGGCATTACACTTAATTACCTAAGCAAAAACACATCGAAAAAATTTATTTACACAGATTTCATAAAAATTTCATCTTTTCTCATCAGTTCTCATGTCATCCAAATCAGCTTATTTGCCTACTATTACTATTTTATCTACCACAACAATCCAGGGGCAGATTTATTCCAAGGTAATCTAACTGGATCTTTTTTAGATTTTTTTTATTACTCTGCAAATTGTTACACAACATTAGGAACGGGTGATATTTATGCAAATGGTAATCTTAGAATTGCAACAAGCTTAGAAGCTTTAATTGGTTTAGTCCTTATTGCTTGGACGGCTACATTTAAATTAAGTTATTTATTTAAATCTAGAAATTAAGTTCTAGGAATAAATTTTAAAACTATTCCATTATTACAATATCGTTTTCCTGTAGGCTTTGGACCATCTTCAAATACGTGACCGTGATGACCGCCACATTTTTTACAATGATATTCTGTTCTTGGGTAACCTATGTGCATGTCTGTTTTTTCCTCAAAAACATCAGGTAAAGATTTAAAAAAAGAAGGCCAACCAGATCCGCTTTCATATTTTGTGCTTGAATCAAAAAGCTTAGTTCCACAACCAACACAATGATAAGAGCCTTCTCTCTTTTCATTATTTAATGCACTACTACCAGGAGACTCTGTTCCTTCTTGTCTTAAAACGTAATTTTGCTCTGGAGTTAAATTTGGATCCCAGTCTTTACTGCTCATCTTTAACCTTATCGTCTACACCATAAGGCCTGAAGTTTCCTTTGTTCTCTAACTTAATTGCTTTAGCAGGAATACCAACCATTGTTGCATTATCAGGAACATCTTTAACTACCACTGCATTTGCAGCTATTCTCGCACATTTACCAACTTTGATCGGTCCAATGATTTGTGCGCCAGATCCAATAACTACATCGTCTCCTATTGTAGGGTGTCTTTTTTCATGACGTTGTCTTTCGCTATCAATACTTGGGGAACTTCCACCTAAAGTTACTGCATGATAGATAGTAACATTATCACCTATTTCAGAAGTTTCACCTATGACAACTCCCATTCCGTGATCAATAAATAAATTTTTTCCTATTTTTGCTCCTGGGTGGATTTCAACTCCTGTAAAAAATCTTGTAACTTGAGAAATAATTCGAGCCAATAATTCAAAGCCAGCTAAATGAAAAAAACGAGAAATTTTATGCATGAAAACAGCTTTGACACCAGGATATGTGAGAATAATTCCTAATATCGATTTTGCCGCAGGATCTCTTTTTCTTATAGATTCTAAAAACTCATTCATAGTTTATATATAATGACTACTTGAATAATTAAAAGGACTATATATATAAGTATTCTTATGAGTAGACCATTTCATTTAGCAGTGCCAGCAGGAGATTTAAAAACTGCAACAAAATTTTATACAGATATTTTAGGCTGTAAACTAGGTAATCGAGAAGAAGACAAATGGGTTGATGTTGATTTTTGGGGTAACGAGTTAACTCTTCATAAAACTGATATGAAATTACCAAATGAAAGGCATGACGTCGATATGGGTAAAGTTCCTGTGCCTCATTTTGGAGTACATTTAGAGCCTAATGTATTTGATACGATAAAAGAGAATCTTAAAAAAAATAACGTTCAATACTTAGATCCACCATACACAAGATTTGAAGGTAAAAAAGAACAACAAGAAACTTTCTTTATTAAAGACCCACACGGTAATATTTTAGAGCTTAAAACGCTTAAAAATTAAGCATTGACAAATTACTAAAATAATTGGTATAAGCCAATCAGCGCCGAGTTAAGGCAACTTGCGGGCGCTTAATAAATCCAGCTAAAGCGTCGTAAGTCTGATAGACCACCGCTTTAGCCGGTGGTTTTTTTTTGGAATAATCTAAAATTAAACCGGGTATTTGAACCATATTGTACACCTGGCATTTCGCCGAAGTACTAAAAAGGAGAAGTAGATGAGATCGTTAAACTCCCTCAATAGATTTCATCTCTCTCCGGTTAAGATGGAGAGAAAATGAGTAATATTTTATTAGATACTCTTAAAGATCAGCCTTTAATTTGTGCTGAAGGTTATTTATTTGAAATGGAACGAAGAGGTTATTTAACTTCTGGCGAGTTTGTTCCTGAAGTAGCATTAGAGCATCCTGAAGTTTTAGAAAATCTTCATAAAGAATTTCAACATGCAGGCTCAAATATAGTTCAAGCTTTTACTTATAACGGTCATAGAGAAAAAATGAGAGTTATTGATAAAGAGCATTTACTTGAACCTTTAAATAGAGCTGCATTAAGAATTGCTAGAAAATGTGCTGACAATCCACCAAAAGGTTTAGGTGTTAGCTTAATGGCAGGAAACATTTCTAACAGTAATATTTGGGAAGAAAATAATCCAAGAGTACAAGCAGAAGTAAAAAGTATGTTTGCTGAAATGGTTCAGTGGGCAAAAGAAGAAAGAGCTGATTTTATTATTGGTGAAACTTTCTATTACGCTGAAGAAGCTTTTGCCGCGTTAGAAGCAATTAAAAAATCTGGTTTACCATCTGTAATTACTATTTCACCAATGGGTGAAAATAAAATGAGAGATGGTTATACTATTCTTGAAACATGTAAGAAGTTAGAAGAATTAGGAGCTGATGTAGTTGGATTAAACTGCTTCAGAGGTCCTGAAACAATGCTTCCTTATATAAAAGAAATTAGAAAAGAACTTAAATGTCATGTTGCTGCTTTACCAGTTCCTTACAGAACAACAGAACAGCATCCAACATTTTTCAATCTTCCGGACAATAACGGTTGTGGTTGTCCATCTCCACACGGTAGAACATTTCCTACTGCGTTAGATCCATTACAATGTAATAGATATGAGATCGGTAAATTTGCAAAAGAGGTTTACGATCTTGGGGTAAAATACATCGGGGTATGCTGTGGTGCTAGCCCGATGCATATTAGAGAAGTTTCTGAAGCTATTGGCTTGAAAGGTCCGGCAAGTAG
>CAJXWI010000494.1 GCA_913062735.1 uncultured Arcobacter sp. | reverse complement strand
GTGGATATGGATAAGTTGTTTTATGAGCTAACAAATAGAAATCCAAGTGTTGATTCTTTACTTAAAATTGATGGAATTATCAGTTAAATTTGGTATAATACGGATTAATTTTAATATAATCAAGGAATTTTTATGAGTAGTGCGACTGAAACAATCAACAAACTAAGTGAAGCTTTAAATACATTAATAACAGCATATGAAGAATTACAAGGAGAAAATAACAAACTAGAAGTTGTTATTACTCAGTTAAAAGAAGAAAAAGCTAATGTTCAAGAAGAAAAAAATAAATTAGAAGAAGAAAAAGCTAAAGTTGAGCAAGAGAAAAACAGTCTTCAAGATAATCTTACTACTTTAAGTGATAACTCAGAAGAACAAAATAATAGCATGTATAACATGTTGGATAAAATTGAGTTATTACTTTCAAATGAAGTTGCAGTTCCTAGTTATGAAAAAAAAGATGAAGTATCCAGTGAAGTTATAGAAAAAGAACCCATCTTAGAATCCCAAACTAACATTGAGGAAGATGTCACTTCCTTGCTTGCTGAGGATAAAAAAGAACCAGAAAACAATTCTGACAACAAAATTGACCTAAATAGAATGGCATCATTATTGAATGGTTTCAATAAATAATCATTAATGATAACACTTCTAAATAAAGAAACCTTGTATAATACTTTTGGAGTTGAAGACTTTAACTCCTTAGGTGATGCCATTAATAACATGGCACCATCAATGGTTGAATATTACTTGTCTGATTTATGTGATTATTCAAGTATAAATGATGCAGGTAATGGTTTTTATTTAAATAGAAGAAATATCGAAAACAGTATAAATATAAGCGATTATAATATTTATATAGATTATAATGAAGACATTTTTCTAGAAATCGAAATATCTGAAGATGATTATGAAACTGGATCCCTCTGGTAGTGTATACTAATTATAGGTATATAAACAATATACAAATAACCTAAAATATATCAGTTGTTTTTTTCAGTCTATCCTTGTCAAAATGAGTATAAATACGTGAAGTATTAATATCTGCATGTCCCAATGATTCTTGTACTAAAATAAGATCTTTGTTTTTCTGATAAAGTAGGGTTGCGAAAGTATGCCTTAACATATGAGCACCATTTTTTTCTTTTCTAATATTAGCACTTAATAATATTTGTTCAACCAACCTACTTATATAAGCCTGAGTTAACACATTTCCTTTTTGATTATAGACTAATAATTTGCCATTAAATGCTCTTGTTTCTAACCAATTAGAAAGATTTTCTTTGATTATATGTTCTTTAATCATGACAATACGGGGTTTATTTCCTTTTCCACGTACTTGAATAATGTAAGAATCCTCATCTCTGACAAAATCTTTCATTGTGATATTTAAAGCTTCACTTACTCTAATGCCAGTATATAGAATAATTTTTATTATCAATCTGTTTCTGTGGGCAATTTTTTCGCTAAACGGATAATCATCAATTGCTTTTATAAATTTAAGAACCTCTTCTTTATGCATGTAAGAGGGGAGTTTCTGCCCACTTTTTCCTCCTAAACCACCCCAGTTTTTAAGTTCAATTCCATAGCGATATGCATTGCCATTATTTTCTTCATTTTGTTTGTCTATATAAGAGAAAAAGGTAGTTAAGGCTATACGATAGTTCTTTTTTGTGGCATCAGAGAGATTACTTGTTTGTGAAGCTAAGAAATCACTGAGTAATTCTTCATCTATTTCCTTCATGGATGCTGCACCATATGAGTCTAGAAAGATAAATAGTTTCTCTAGTGGTACGTAATAAACATGAATACTATTAATTCCTATATTTCTTACTTCTTTGATAAGTAATTTTAATTCAGCAATATTATCAAAACCAAGTACAAGTTGCTTAATAATTTGTGCTAATCTTTCTTTGTTAGTTACCTGACGATTAGAAAGACTAGTAATTTTATTACGTATAAATCTTGTAAGCCAAAATATAAATGTTTTATTAAATGTATTTTCACAATCTATTGGATATCTCATAGTATTTACTTTATAATAGAATTTAGTATTGGAAACTATAATTTCCAAACTAATTTATATTTTAACCAAATAATCTTAGTATTGGGTAAATCTTATAAGTAAATGAAAATAACACTAAAAACTGTAATAAGTGAGAGTTAGGCAAAAAATAAACTTTGTTACTTTCTTTTGCCTTTTGAAAAGTTTGTGATATATTCTGCAATATCGTCTAAATGAATGATATCCTTAACTGCACCTGCATCAATGGCTTTAGCTGGCATTCCAAAAACAACACAGCTTTCTTCATTTTGAGCAACAGTATAAGCTCCATTGTCAAATAATTCTTTCATCCCAATAGAACCATCATCACCCATACCTGTCATCATAATTGCCATGGCACTTGCACCAACATTATTATTAACACTTCTAAACATGACATCAACGCTTGGTTTATGGCGGCTAACTTTCACCGTATCCAATAGTTTGGTAAGATAAGAACCATCTCTTTGTTTTTCTATGGTTAAATGCATATTTCCAGGTGATAAATAAGCATGAGACTTTTCCAGCGTCATTCCATCTTTTGCTTCACAGACATTCACTTTTGAATTGTCATTTAATCGATGCGCAAAGGAGTTTGAAAAACCATAGGGAATATGTTGTGTAATAATTATGGGCGGCAAATTATCAGGAAGTCTTTTAAAGACATTTAATAATGACTCTACCCCACCCGTTGATGAGCCAATAGCAACAACTTTTTTCCCAGGCATAAAAGCTGGGCTACTTGGAAGTACCACATCGGGATGATTTCTAAGTTCCACCTCATGTGATAAGGTGGATGACTTTTTAGGTTTTATTAATGGTTTAGGTTTTTTAAGAGTATACCTTTTGAGTAGGAAGGTCAAGTTTAACATTGTGTCTTTAATTCTGGCTTGAAAAGAAGACATGGGTTCATTATTTTCAGGTTTTGGTATAAACCCCACTGCCCCATCATCGAAAATATCATTTCCCCTAACACCCTCACCTGAAACTACAACTGCAGGCATTGGGTGTAGTCGCATAAGATTTCTTAAGAAAGTTACACCATCCATCTTCGGCATATTTATATCAATAGTGACAATATCAGGTTCATATTGTTTTATTTTTTCTCTTGCATCAAAGGCATCAACAGCCTCAGCTATAACCTCAAAC
>CAJXWI010000493.1 GCA_913062735.1 uncultured Arcobacter sp. | reverse complement strand
CCAGTAATCACTACAATATCAGCATTTAAGGTATTTACTTTATCTACAAGTGTTTTTATGAATTGTTGATCAATTAATCCTCCAATGTGCACATCGCTTAATTGCACAATGGTATATTCTTTTTTTAAATTATTGATTTTAACATCTATTTCTTCTACGATATAGTGTTTTGCATTGTATACAGATTTAGCAGTAAGACTTGTTCCAACAAGTATTGTTGATACATCTAAAGATTTTTTGAAGAAATTTCTTCTGCTTGTTTGCATAGGAACTTTATTAAGAGTAAAAGACAAGATATCGTAAATAAAAGTCAAAGAAAACAGTACAAAAGTAAGTCCTATACTTAAAGACAAAATAAAATACAACCAATTTGGAACAAAAGGATAATACCTAGCACCCATATAAAATAGAATTGAAATAAAATTTAAAATTAAAAAATAGCGAAATATTTTTTTGTATTTTTGTTCGAGGTCTAATTTATTGATTAAACGTTTCTGAATGTAATAAGAGAATAAAGCTTGTGCGCCTAAAAAAACGCTTAAAAATATTAAAAAATGCATGTGGTATTATAAAGTATATTCTTTAATCATTTATTAACAAAAAGAATTTTATTATTCTCTAAAATTCTTAATACAGGTAGTAAGTGAAGCAATTAAAGTATCTATCTCTTCTTTTTTTTGTGAATAATGAAGAGATATTCGTAACCAACCAGGACGCTCACCTAGTTCAAGTTGGTCTTTTAATCCCAATAAATCATGACCATATGGTCCAGCACAAGAACATCCAGCTCTTGTTTGAACGCCAGAATGAGTAGACAAAGAATCACAAAGTTCATAAGGATCGATAATCCCAATATTAAAAGATACAATCCCAATATTTTTGCTCTCTAGGTTTCCATAAATTTTACACATCGGAATTTTTTGTAGTTCAGCAATAAAATACGTGTATAGGCTTTCTTTCTTTAAAGAAATGAAATCAAAGCCAATTTCATTTCTTAGTTGATAGGATAAAGAAGCTTTGATTAGTTGAAGAATTCCTGGTGTTCCAGCTGTTTCTCTTGTGACAATATCTTGATCAAACCATTGATTCTTTTTATTAACATAAGTAACTGTTCCTCCTCCTGCAAAAGTAGGAGGAATTTCTGTATCAATAATTGTATTTCGCGCAATTAATAAACCACAAGAACCAGGCCCTCCTAATAATTTATGGGGAGATAAGAACATTACATCATAAAGTTCACAAGAAATATTCATATATGAAGATGATGCAGCTGCATCAAAAACTACAAGGGCATTGTATCTTCTTAAAATTTTAGAGATTTCTTCGTAAGGAGTAATAATACCTGTTACATTAGAAGCGATACAAAAAGCCCCAATTACTTCTCTGTTTCTATTGTCTTTTAAAATATCTTCTAACAAAACCAAGTTGATTAAACCATCTTTATTTAATGGTATTCTTTGAACTTCACATAAAGCTTCTCTGTATGTAACTTCATTTGAATGATGTTCATAAGGTCCTACAAGAACCAAAGGAAGTTTGGATTTATTAACAGTGATTTTATATCTTTTTTGTGTTGCTGGGGGAATATAAATCCCTAATAATTCTTGGAATTTTTTAATAGCAGCTGTTGCTCCATTTCCTGTAGGGATAATAGAGAAATCTTTAGATACCCCAAGTGATCGGTGTAAAGATTCTAAGGCTTCTAAATAATAATCATTGGTTCTTGAAGCCATAGATGCTTCTTTTGAGTGAGTATTTGCATAGGTTTCAAGTACATCATGCATACGGTTTTCAATTTGTCTAAAACCTAAACCAGATGCAGTATAATCGAAATACAGTTTTTTATGTTTCCCAATAGTATTGTATCTTACAAAATCAAGTGTTTTTGTATTTTCATGTATAAAGGGTCGATAAAGTTTTTCCATTAGCTCAACTTATTATTATTTTAATTATTGGCATTATACAATAAATAATTAGATTTGAAGTATTCTGAAGTGTGAAATGAAGATAAAAAAAGAGAAATAAATCTCTTTTTTATCTTCCAGTGTTTTAGGGTTAGATTGCTTTACAATTCCATTGTGGATAGTTTTTTCTAATAAAAGCATTTAGCTCAATTTCTGTTTTGGTATAAACTTTATTTTGTTCTAATTGTGATGAACCTTCAACTGAAGATACAATCATACCAGCACCAACTGTAGTATTTGTATATTTGTCAATTATAATAAAACTTCCAGTATATCTATTTTCATGATATGGATCTACTGCTATTTGTCTATCAAGCGATAATGTACATTGTGCAATATCATTTAATTCTAATGTTGAAGACTCAATTTCTTCAAAAGTGTTAATATTCTTTTTAAATTCAATAGAGTTGAACGAACCGTTTATTACAGAAGTTGCTCTTTTAATTACATAGTTTTGATTTAAAGCTAAAGGAGTTTCATCCATCCATACAATCATTGCACTTAAGTGATCTGATACCTTTGGAATATCACTTGATTTTACAATCATATCTCCTCTACTAATATCAATTTCATCTTCTAATGTAAGAGTTGTAGCCATTGGAGCAAATGCTTTTTGCATAGTTTCTACTTCTTCATCTTTGTTTCTAGGTCTTAAATCTTTAACATTATTTGATACTATTGATTTAACTTTAGATGTTTTTCCTGAAGGCAATACTGTAATTTCGTCACCAACACTTACTTCTCCACTTGCAATAGTTCCACAAAAACCTCTAAAATTTAAATGAGGTCTTAATACATATTGTACTGGTAATCTAAAAGAAGATGACTCTTTTTTATGTATTGATATAGTATCAAGAAGTCCCATTAATGGAAGTCCTTCATACCATGAACATTTAGGAGAAATGCTTAAGATATTATCTCCGTCAAGTGCTGAAATAGGAATAAATTCTATATTTAGATCTTCATTATGAGGAAGATTTGAAACAATATTCTTATAATCTTGTTTAATACTTTCAAAAGTATCTTGGCTAAAATCAACTAAGTCCATTTTATTAATAGCTACAATTAGGTTTTTAATACCTAAAAGTGACGCAATATAAGAGTGTCTTTTTGTTTGAGTTAAAATACCTTGTCTTGCATCAATTAAAATAATAGCTACATCCGCAGTACTAGCTCCTGTTGCCATATTTCTTGTATATTGTTCATGACCTGGAGTATCCGCAATAA
>CAJXWI010000492.1 GCA_913062735.1 uncultured Arcobacter sp. | reverse complement strand
AAAACCTAAGATTAAAAAGCCGATAACCAACCATGCCAGTGCTCCTATAGAGGTTAAAGATAATTTAAAGCCAATTCCAAAACTCAAATAAACAAAAGCAAAAAATAAAATATGTGGTGATGAAATTCAGATAGAAGTTGAGAAAGATTTAGAAAATATAAGATTTGAGACTAACTCATGTATTTATACTCAAGCCTCAGCAAGTCTACTTTCAGAATTTTTTAAAAAGTTCTTATAGCTAGATACTATTTCTCTTTTAATAATTAAATCATGTAATAATGCAAAAGACTGTGTACCTTCAACTTTTTTCAGTGGTTGAATATCAATTTCAACTCCCACATAACCATTCTTTAATGCGGCAATTATTGATTCTTTAGAATTTTCAGGATAATTGCTATGACCCCTATGAGATATTAATTCATATGCTTTTAAATTAATCATACTTATAGAAACTGCAAATATAAGTTTTAAAACTTTTCTATTGAGTTTAAATTCTTTCACAATATTACCTTATATTAGTTTACTTTTAATCTTATTTCCCCTGATGGATATGTTTATCTTTGATTGATATTCTTGATATTTAACTTATAATCTATTAGCTCATATACTTTTCCAATTCAATATACTTATATAGCTATCTATTTCTTGGTTTTTTACGAATGATTCAGAAATAATTTTATTTTCTATTGAGCTATTTATTAAAATAGAAAAAATAGTCTTTCCTTCTAAAAAGAATTGTATTCCTAAAAATATAAAACTCAATAATAAAATTTTTTTATAATAGTTCTCTCATTTACTACTTAATGTATTTTAATATTATCTAAAAATAACTTCGTATCACTGAGTTTGCCAAAGGTATTGTAAAATCCAAGTATCCCATTTATATTTAAATTATAAAATAATTTGTATTTCATTGCAATACAAACCTATAATCTATCACAGATTCATGAAAACTCCTTATAAATATTAAAAAAGGAATATTATTTTATATAAATTAAGATAAAATAATTTTTATAAAATAAAGGAAAGGCTTAATATGTATAAAATATTTTGCAGATTTGCTCCACTAATATTTGGTCTCTTTGTGACTTTTATTATAACAGGGTGTAATAATAAATCTATAGAGCCACCTTTTCAAGTTGTTGATAAAAATAATACCAAGTCTTTAAATATATACGAGCAAGAACTTATTGTACCAAGTCATTTGATTCCACACTTATTCCCAGCTGTTACAATTAAGCCGCAATATGTAACAAAAAATAAACTACATGGTAAATGGAGAAAACTATATAACGGTAACAAAGAATTCATTTTTGAAAACAAGTACGCTCCATACTATATTTTAAAACTAAAAGAACCTTTGAAAATAAATAGTTTAACTATTTATAACACAGTTTCATATATCCCTATTTCTAGTAAATCTAACAAGACAAACTTAATTGGCCAGATGATAGGATCTATCCCAGGTACAACAAATCATCCTTCATTGGTTCATATTGGAACAAAGGAAACAAAGGAATTAATCCCATATAAAACTGCATTTGTAAAAAATGACAAAAAACTTGATGTAAAAAAAGAAAATATTTTTTTAAAAAAGAAACCTTATACTGATGAAATACATATTAGAATTAGTAGACTGGAACCATCATCTTTTTTTGTTGGCCATTCAAAATATTCTTCTATAAAAAATAATTATGATTTTTCTATCAAAGGATATAACCCAAAATATGAAAATAAATTAATTAATTGGACTTTAAAAAATAGAAATTCTATTGATGAAAACGAAAACTTGGTAAGAAATATAGCACAAGATGATAAAGAAAAATTTAAGTATATTAAAGAAAATCATGAATTATTTAAGCTACCCAAGTATTCTATTACTAAATTACCAAAAGACATAGATATGCGATATGCAATTACAAACACTTCACAAGTTTTTCGTACAGGAAGATACAAGGATATAGCTGGTAAATATAAAATATTTAAAGTTTTAGATATAGATTTTAATACGAACAAGACTAATTTTAAAGAAACAAAAAGAGTTAAGATTAACGGAAAACAAATAGAGAATAAATTTTTAACAAACAGTAATCCTAATAAAAAAACTAGTGATGAGTTTATTGACTTCAGTAAGGGAATATAGTTGAAAGTCCCAAAATATAGCATATCTTTTCTTATTATAATAATTAGTTTAAAAATTATATACTTAATTGTAGAAGTATATTACAATGGTCATTTAATTGACGTTATTAGCAGTTCAAATATTACTATAAAAACATTAGAAAATATTGAAGAGTTTGGACACAGTGTAAGTTCCATTGGGTTAACTTTACTGCTTACACCCTTTTTCTATTTAGCTATAAAGAAAGCATTTAAAACAAATACTATATTAACTTTTATAGCAACATCAAGTTTTATGATTGTTTCATTTTTTACTTTTAAAATCCTTTTAGTATTTACTATGGATAAAATAATTGAAAAAAATAGTGATAAAAGACACTCTTCATATTATATCTCTGCATTTAAATACGGAATGCTTAATAATCAAATGGGATATGAAACATTTATTCCTCGTGAACGCCTAAAAAATCTTAATATAGAGGATAGAATAATAATTTCAAATATGTTTCTACTTACACTTATTGATAAATCATTAACCGATAAACTTGTCAATAAAGGTCAAGATATTTTTGTTGATTTGTTTATAAAGAGATATGATTTTGAAAACTATCAAGAATCTAAAAGAACCTTTGAAAACAAAGTACAAGAAATAAATAACTTATATAATAAATATATAGAAAATAGTAAAAAGATTAAATCTGAATTTAGAAGAATAGACGACTTAAATATGGTAAAGGTAAGTTACCAAGATTTTATTGCGGAAATACGTCAAAAATATAATAAATATAATAATTCAGTTATTAAATATAAAAATACTCGAATACCCTCTGACAATAAAGTAAGAAAAATTAAAAATGATTTAGACAAATATTTTAGATATTCAAGATACGAGAAGGCTAAGAGACAATATCGTCAAGGTATGTCAGACGGTTTTGGTAAATATATTGAACCATCAAGATGGCTACCAAAAGGTAAAAAGTATCCAACAAACTATTCTGTACGAAAAGTTATACTTGAAGAAGCTCATAAAGTATGGATGCAAAAATCAGGAGGACTACCAACTGACTTAAC
>CAJXWI010000491.1 GCA_913062735.1 uncultured Arcobacter sp. | reverse complement strand
TTTTAAATTATATTTTGCCTACTGAAGATTTAGATGATTTTAAACAAACTATATTAAATAGGTTTTCATTACCTGAAATTCAAGATGAGGTGATAAGAATTGCTAGAAACCCAGAGATTAAATTCTCAAAAGACGAGAGATTTGAAAGACCACTACGACTTTTAATCTCAGCAAATGAACAGGTAGAGACATTTAAAGAAGTATTAGATATTGTTTTCAATAATAACTTTGAAGAGGTAGATGGATTTACTGAATTTAAAAAGAGTCAACTATCAAATGATAAAAGTTATTTTTATAATGAATTTTGGAAAGTTGATAATTATAGTGATAAATACATTCAAGCATTAGGGAATTAAATGATAGAAAAAATATTGTCTGTTAAAGACGAAGTGGGATTACATGCTAGGCCTGCAAGTTTGTTTGTAAAATTAGCACAAGAATTTGATGGAACAGTTTTAGTTAAATTTAATAAAGTAAATAAAGAAACTGGTGAAGAAGAGTTAGTTGAAAAAGACGGGAAGAGTATGATCGGTATTTTAAGCTTGGGTATTGCTAAAGATAAACCATTTACTCTTGTTTTGGACGGAAATGATGAAGAGGCTTATATGTCAAAGTTTGAGGATTTGATTGAAAATGAGTGATGAGCTTAAAAACGTACTCTTGCAATCAAACAAAATTACAGATTCAGAAAAGTGGGATGCAGAGTACGATTCTCTTCCTGTTGTAATTGCAGAATCTACTGCAACTTTAGATGGCGCATTATCCAAACTAGATGAAGTTGGCGGATTTGGCTATATTGCAACATGGAGAAAAAATTTATTTGCCTTTAATACTAAATTACTATCAAAACGATGTGGGCTAATTGATGAAAACGGGAATTTGCTAAAAGCTGCAAGGGTGCCTAAAAATTAAGTATTATTTCTAAAATTATAAATTTGTAATCTAATAATTTGAATTGTATACATTGCCACAATCGTAACGCCTATTTTGATAATTTCTCTCATCCACCAGAGATTTTGTGGAATATCCATATTGTTTCCAATAGAACCACCAATTAGTCCACCAACTAAACCCGAAGATATAAGGAGTAAGTAATCACGACTACTTGCTCTTTTAAGAAATAATGAAGCAATTAAACCGTATACAAGCCAACCACCAAGTAAGGGGACTAATGCGTAAATTACTTCCATGGAATAATGTTAGTTGATTTGCCTAAATTATTTCTTTGCTATTTTTTTTACAATAAAAGATTCTATTCTTCTGTTGTCTAGCTCAGTTACTGTTACTTCTAAACCATCAATGGTTATTTTTTCACCTTCTGCAGGAAGCTGTTCGGAATGACTTAAAAACAATCCACCAACTGTAGCGATATCTTTATCACTTTCTTCTAAACCAAAAAATTCTTCAAAATCATCAATGTCTGTTTTGCCATCTACTCTCCATTGACCAGGGCCTATTCTTCTAATCCCTAAGAACCTTTGGTCATGCTCATCAGGTAGGTCACCGACAAATTCTGAAAGAACATCTTTAATTGTTATGACACCCTCAATACCACCGTTTTCATCAATAACACAAGCAAAGCTTGCTTTGTTTTCTCTTAAGATATTTAGTGCGGATAAAACTGTTGTGTACTCAGGTAGATATATAACATCTTTAACTAAATTCTCTACCTCTACTGAATCAGAATTTGCCTTCAAGTTAAAAAGGTCTTTTACATATACTATTCCAAATGTGTCATCTAATGATTCAGACTTAGACACCGGCATTCTAGATATTCTCTTTTCATCTACTATTTGTTTTATATCGTTTATTTCAATAGGAAGTGATAAAAACAACACATCAACTCTCGGCGTCATAATCTCTTTAATTGGACGATCTGAAAAATCTAGCAATGAATCAATTATTTCTCTTTCTGCAGGTAATATCTGACCCTCCATTTCACCCAAAGCAGTTAGTGCCTGTATATCAGCTTCAGTTATTTCACCGTCACCATCCATATCTCCATCCCTAGATGTTCTGTCAATAGATTTTGTTATCAAGCTTGTAAAGGGAGCAAAGACTCTTGATAAAAAATCTATTATAAAAGCAGTTCTTGATAAAAACTTAATTGGGTTTCTAGAGGCAATAGTTTTTGGAGTAATCTCTCCGGCAACTAATACAAGAAGAGTAATAACTATAGTTGATAATGCAGAACCTGCAGTTTCATCGCCATCTAGAAAATTAACAAATAAAATTGTAGATAAAGAAGCCATTAATATGTTAACAAAGTTATTAGCAACAAGAATTCCACCAATTGTTTGCTCTAAGTCATCTTTAGCTTTTTTAATTTTATTATTTCTTTTTGAATCAGACAGTTGATGAATTTTTTCCCTAGGAACATAGGTTATTGCAGTTTCTGAGCCTGAAAGTAAAGCAGAGAAAAACAAGCAAATTGCTATAAGTGCGATTATTAGGTTAGTACTCAATATGTATTATTGATTTTAGAATATTATTCGTTTAAGTAAAAAGGTTTTTTAATTTAGTTTTTTCAAGAGGTTTAAGTAAATAGCTATCTGCTCCAACTCGTTTTGCTTGAAAACTATCTGCTTCACGGTCAATTAATAGCACAATAGTTGAATCAATAACTATTTCGCTTCTTTTTAGCTCTCTTACAATAGAAGGACCACCGTTATTGTTTACTTGCATGTCTACAAATATATAATCATATGAAATATTCACATCATTTGCGTCTTCTAAATGAGTAAAATTACACTCAAAATCAATTAATTTAATGAGTGAATCTTTTACCCATGTATTGTCGGTTATTAAGCAAATTTTCACAGTTTTAAAAGACTACTATCCTATATATTTAAGTATATAAAATGTTAAAACTATTACCCATATTATTTCTGACAGTGATAAATACTGCGAATGTCAATATATTTGAAATTGAAGGTATTTTTTCTAGTGGCCATATCAATGCTCTTGAAAGATATGTTGATGAGAATAGTGAGAAAGATAAGAACCTTTTTGTTGTGCAGTACAATGCCTCAGATGTAAATGTAAATTCAATAGATGAATTACAAGTAATTTTAAATAACATGGATGCTCCAAAAGCAATTTGGGTTGGACCAAACAAAAGAGAAGTTGATTTGAGTGTCTTACGCAATTTTGATTTTGTAGGCTTATCTCCTGGAACAATAGTTACAAATAATAA
>CAJXWI010000490.1 GCA_913062735.1 uncultured Arcobacter sp. | reverse complement strand
TAAGTGTACAGGTATTATGGCTTTAGTTTTTTTAGTGATGGCTTTTTCAATTTTTTTGACATTTATTAACATATCATTATCAACATCAACTAGGATAGGTGTCGCACCAGCAAGTTTTATTGAGTTTACTGTTGATGCAAAAGAGTTTGCAACAGTGATGACTTCATCACCTTTTTTTATACCTAAGGCTATTAACGATAAGAAAAGAGCATCTGTACCAGAGTTCATTGAGACGGCATATTTTACTCCACATAAAGTTGCAAAGTTTTTTTCAAACTTTATGATTTCTTCTCCTCCAATAAACGATCCATTGATAAAACATTCTTTTAAAAGTGGAGCATAGTTTTTGTCAAAGTCTTGGGAAGATACAGATAAATCGACATATTTAATATTCATAAACAATCATCTTTTAAACAAAGTTTATATGCTCATTTGGGTCAGGGTTCACAATTGACTCAAGCTTTAAATTGATTCCATGTAGTTTACATCCTTGAGGACAAAGATCTAAATCAATTTTGTTTACTTGTTCAAGGTGT
This sequence comes from uncultured Arcobacter sp., assembly GCA_913062735.1. The sequence continues at coordinate 2,662 of CAJXWI010000490.1, read as the reverse complement.
TTATCACTCATCCAAATTTCATCAAAACTTTTTTCATAAATATTACCTATTGTAAAACCTCTACCTTTTAAATTCCCACAAAATTCTACGTTTCCGTTTTCATCAAAGTATGGAGATAACCAAATAGCTCTGCATTTGTCATATCCTCTTGATTCTTCTTTTTTGTAAATCAAGGCATTTAATTGCCAATCTTTCCAATAAACTTTAAAACTATCTGTTTCATAAGTTTTAGCTATAGATAACTTTTTATATGTGTTATCGGACTCAACACTATTTTTTTTATGATCCGCATTTAATATATTTGTATAAACTGGCTTATATGATAAATAATCAATTTTTAGCTCTCTATAAACTTTAGCAGCAGCTTCTATATCATGGATATTATCTTGATTAAATGCAAATTGCACACCTACTGTTAAATATTGACTTTTATTTTTGACAACTTCGCTAATATTATTTAAAACTAAACTAAAGTCATTGGTAAGGTGAGTTATCTTGTGTGTTTCGGGACTACCTGCATCAACACTAAATCTAACGAATCTACAATATTTAGATATCGCTTCCGTTATCTTTTGCTTTTTCCATGCACCGTTCGTAAATAGTCCGATATCAAGCCCAATATTATGTACTTTTTCTAAGAATAGATCAAACTCGGGATGAAGTGTTGGCTCACCATCTCCAACAATAGTAATGGATTTTGCTCCATATTGTTTTGCTATTGTTAACGCTTCAATCATTTTATCAATATCTGCAAGGATTTGATGTTTTATATCTTTTGCATAATCAATATAACACCAGGTACATTTGTGATTACAATAATTTGTTAAACCAATTGTAATATGAATGGGGTGTGTTTTTCCATCTGTAAATAACTCATTTATTTTCTTATAGTGAAAAATCAATTTTGATGTGCTATCAAGTATCATATTTATTATCCTTTGTGATTGTGAGGCTTCTATATCTAAAGTGTCTAATTTGTTTAAGTATTAACAATCTATTAGTATTTAAGATGGTTTTATCTCTAATACTTTAACGCCTGATAAGATATCTTCATTTAATCCATTTTGAAAAGCCCCTTTTAGTATAATTCCAATTTTTGATTTATATTTAAGCTCAAATAATTCTCTAGATACAATTGGAATATTGGAGTCAATAAAAAAACCCTTTTTGTAATCATCTATAAAACATACTATATTTAAATTAAATAAGTTACATAAATTGTATATCTCTTTTCCAATTCGAGCTGTGCCAAAAATTGCGACACTTCTTTTATCGCCTAAATAACTATTGATTTCTTTATCTATCTCATATGGATTAAAAAGTTTAAAATCAAATGAATTACTAATATAATTATTTAGTTTTATTTCATAGTATAAATTATTGCTAGCAAGGTTAATTGTTGGAGAATAAACTTCTTTAGTACTGGTTAAAGTTTGTCCTAAGTATTCTAGTATTTCTTTATATTTCTTAAAATCTAAAATCACTACTTTTGAAAAACTAATTTTATTTAGAGACTTTATATCTTGAATTTCAATTTTTCCAATTTTTACATTAGTAGTATTAGATTTATATGGAATAAAGCATTTAATGTTGTTCAACGAAAAGTTCTTATTAACTTTAAAAAATAATTGAGGATCTCCAATAAGTATTGTTTCATTATTGTTGAATTTTCCTAGGTTCTTTTTAACATTAGTGAAAAAATCAGTTTTATATTTATTTAGCACAAAATTAAAACTTTCTACAGATTGTTTTTTTAAATATTCTTTATTATTACTATTTGAGTTTTTCACATCTTTTTTAAATACTAAATACCTTATATTATTTCCATCTACTAAAACATTGTGATTAAGTATAAAGTTATCAATTAATAAATAATCGTTTTGATGAAAAAGATACTCTAGGCTTTCTTGTGAATAAAAAACTTTGTGTGTTTCATTAATTAAAATATCATCAATTGAAGATGGCATAACGCCTGAATTCATAAATGCATGTGAGATTCCTACCATTATTATTCCATCTTTATTTAATAATGATGATATCTTTTCTAAAAGTTCAATTGTTTGAGGAATACAATAAAAAGAGTTATTGAATAATATCGCATCAAACTTTTCATTTGTAGTAAAATTAAAAATGTCAGAACAAATTATTTTATCATTTTTAAAAAGTTCTTTAGCTAGAACTGTCATAGATTTATCAGGTTCAACTGTTGTAAAGTCAAAATCTTTAAAAGTAGTGGCAAACCCACATGAACCGACATCTATCCACTTTTTATATTTGCTATATTTTTCTTTTAAAACTGTTTCCAATGCTTTATAAAATGGTATTTGACCTAAACTTATATGATGCATCATACTACTTTTATCTTCTTCAGTTGTTCTTATTTGATCATAGTACCAGCCTCCACCTTTTTTTATATCTAGTTTTTTAACAGGCAATTCACATATAGTTCCACACTCTGCACATTGATATAAGTCTGCATTATCAACGAAAGATTTTTTCTCTAATTTTCTTTTAATCTGTCTAGAGAAGTACTCAAAAGAATTACCATTACATGCAGCACATATATTTTGTGAGATGTTTTTCATTTTCATCCTTAGTTTAACTTAAAATAATACTACTATTTTCTTTAATAAGTACTATTATTTAAAAATAACATAATTTT
>CAJXWI010000489.1 GCA_913062735.1 uncultured Arcobacter sp. | reverse complement strand
CACTTAATTCTACTTCTTCACTAATTCCTTGGCTAATGCCTTCTTTTAATGTTTTGACATAAAAACCAGTTCCACCTACAATTACTAGGTTTTTTTGATTTTCTTTTGCAAACGCTTTTGCTCTTTCATACGTAGCAATAAATTCCATAACATCGTATTTCTCATCTACATTTACTTCGTTAATTCCAAAATGTTTAATACCATCTCTCTCTTCTAAGGTAGGTTTAGCTGAAGCTATATCAATTTCTTTATACACAGATAAAGAATCAACAGAGAGTATGATGGAGTTGGTTTTGTGGGCGATGTCTATACTAAGGGAAGTTTTTCCAGAAGCCGTTGGGCCAATAATTGCTATTTCTTTCATAAAGGATTTTATCAAAACTTCTTAAAGTCTTTGCTTATTGACCTGTATCAATGTAAAAAGAAAAAGATTTCTTTAAAATAAGAAAAATTTATAAAGGAAAAGTATGGATTCATATAGTCTTATTTTAATCATTCATTTATTATGTGCAATATTTTTTATTGGTTTTATTTTTACAGATATTTTTGTCTTTCCTATTTTGTCAAAAAAGTTTTCAAAAACTGAAGTTCAAAATATAAAAGCAAGTATAGGTGAACGAGGTATTAAAATATTTCCTTTAATGGTTCTTGTTTTATTAATCACTGGAACAATGATGTTTTCAAAATATATAAACGCAGAAGTTGGATATTTTCAAAGTACCTTTCAGTATCTTTTATGGTTAAAAGTATTTTTAGTACTAATTATTGCTTCTGGAATTGTATATTCTTTATTTTGCAAAGTAACAAAAAGAGTACCTGTTGCTTTTATGAGCCATTTTCATAAGTATGTTTTTGTTCTTACGGTGCTGATTGTAATTATTGCAAAACTGATGTTTGTAGTTTAAAAAAAGATTCCTAGAATCATCAAGAAAAATTCTTAATGTGAATCTATTATCTGCTAAAATCTCGCCATGAAAAAAATATTTAAATTATTAAACGATTTTAATGAACTCGTAATGTTCAAACACTCTATTTTCTCCCTTCCTTTTATTTTTATAGCAATGGTTGTTGCTGCAAAAGGGTGGTTTGGATGGAACTTATTAGTCTTAGGACTTTTAGCAGCTCTTAGTGCAAGAAACTTTGCAATGGGATTTAACCGTTATTTAGACAGAGATATTGATGCTCTTAATCCAAGAACAGCAACACGTCCAAGTGTGGATGGAAGAATATCTGTAAAATCTATGTTCGTATTTACTCTTATTAATGCGCTTGCTTTTGTAATAGTTGCTTATTTTGTAAATGATTTGGCTTTTTTATTAGCTGTGCCTATTTTATTAATCATAGGTTCTTATTCTTATTTTAAACGCTTTTCTTATTTAGCTCACCTAATTTTAGGAATTTCTTTAGGTTTGGCTCCCATTGCAGGTGTGGTTGCAGTAACTGAAAGTATTACTTTATGGTCCCTGTTTTTAAGTATTGGGGTTATGTTTTGGGTAGCTGGTTTTGATTTATTGTATTCGCTGCAAGATATAGAAGTAGATAAAAAACTGGGATTACATTCAGTGCCTTCTAAATTTGGCCCACAAAAAACAATGTTTTTCTCAAAAATACTTCATGTTTTAACAATAATTTTTTGGTTTCTATTTGTTCAAGAATCAGACTCAGGATTTTTTGCATATACTGCCTTAACTCTGTCTGCACTGATGTTGGCCTACGAACACTATTTAGTAAATAAAGATTTTACCAAGATAGACAGAGCCTTTTTTACTATCAATGGATACTTAGGAATTGTATTTTTTGTATTTATTATCCTAGATAATCTTTTCTAAAGAAAACATTCACTATAATTCCAACCTAATAAACGCGTCTGTGGCTTAACTGGATAGAGCACTGGGTTTCGGCCCCGGCGGTTGCAGGTTCGGATCCTGCCAGGCGTACCATTAGGAAAGCCCGATATAGATACCAATTATGGTGTTTACATCGGGCTTTTTTTATGCCTAATTTTTAAACTATCCCCACGAGTTCCCCCTAAACGATATTCTAGAATAAAAGACAAAATCCTATACGCCAGATTTTATGTAAATCTTTCTTTCCTACGGCTCTTACCCTGACTTTTATGAAGCTAAATTTTTTTATTTTTAACGGAAAAGGCGAGGACTGCTCGAGCGTGAAGAAATGTGCTCTTTAGCACATTTTAGTAGGTTCCACAGCCAAGTTAACAAATAAAAACATTTAGGCACCCGAAGGGCTTTATCAATGTGTCAGTTGCTTCTTTTTGTTTCTTTTTCTGACAATTAAGAAAAAGAAAAAAGCGCAAAGGTCACTTTGTATGAGCTCTTGAATATACTAACTAGTCAAATAGGTATACTGTCCCCGGAATTCTTGTACTAACTAGTCAAATAGGTATACTGTCCCCGGAATTCTTGCAACAATATTATCGCTTCCTGTCCCAATTGCTGGTATTCCAATAGCAAGACAAATAGCACTTATAGATATTGCAATTATCATCATTACCTGTAAAAGTCTTATTTTCATTTCTTCTCCTAAAGTCAAAATTTGGTGACAGTATACTTATTTGACCATTTAGTTAATTAGGTAAACTGTCACCGGAATTCCTAAGACATTTGAATAAAAACCACTCGAAAATTACACCCCTCGTATAATAAGAAATATCAATAAGCTATAATAATTAGAAGAGTCAATTTTAGTATATTGTTATACTAATTTCTCTTTGGAATTGGATTTAAAAATTCCAACTCTTTTAAATTATTATTGTATGCTACAATTGTCATATGTCCAATTGTTACACTATTATTAACTTTTTCTAATAATTCTATATCTAAATCATCTAGATACGAGTATACTCATTTGACCATTTAGTTAATTAGGTAAACTGTCACCGGAATTCCTGTTTCTTTTTCTGACAATTAAGAAAAAGAAAAAAGCGCAAAGGTTACTTTGAATGAGCTCTTAAATATAAAAGTGGAGATTCATTCTCCGGGGTGTTATTGCTTATCATACAGTAGTTAAAGTTTCTACTACTAATTCTACTGCATCAGCATCTACCATTTGTTCCTTAATAAGAGATATGAAACGTGTGTCATTTATAAGCTTCAAGAAAAGATCTATATTATTTTCGTCAATAATAAATTTACCATGTTCATCAAGATCAAGTTGCCAACCATGTTTAGTTACAACTCCTTTC
>CAJXWI010000488.1 GCA_913062735.1 uncultured Arcobacter sp. | reverse complement strand
CCGATGAAGAATTTCCAATGATAAATTTTGAATGTTTATAAATTGACATAAACATTTCTCGCTCTAAGTTTTTATAGAAAATAAAATTGTCATTTTTAGAATACTTCTCTATTACCTTAGAAATTAAATTATTTCCTGGATCAACATTTGGGTAACTAACAAAAGTCTTTATATTTCTAGCTTCTAAACTTTTCAAAATATTTTCAAAATAAATATCAACATTTCCCACTTCTTCAGTTATAGGGTGGAATATCAAAATAGAAAATTCTTTTAACTCTACATCTAGATTAAAATATTCTTTAATTCTATGTTTTGGTAGAGGAGAAAAAGATACAAATTTATCAAGAGATATGTTTCCCGTCACATGAATTCTTTTCGCGTCTTCTCCCATTCTAACGAGTCTTCTTTTATGTTCTTCAATCGTAACGAAATGTGCAGTTGAAAGTTTAGAAGTAGCATGTCGTATTGGATTATCAATATAACCATCAGAAGCGTGGTCTCCAGCAAAAAAATGTATTGTGGGAATACCCAAATATCCTCCAATAATTGAATAAATCATCACATCTTCTCTGTCTCCTGCATAGAGAATTAAATCAGGAGAAAACTTAGATATGGTGTCCACACTATTCTGCATTAATAAACTTGCGCTTTTTACTCTTGCTAAATTTGTATCAGAATTAAGTAAAGTCTCTATTTCCAATAAAATATTAAAACCATCTTTTTTTATTTGGCTGACACTATATCCAAAACTATGTGACAGATGAGCTCCACTCACTATCAATTTAAAGTCCAATTCATTGTCCTTGTGTAATAGTTCATACAAAGGACTCATCAAATCATAATCAGATCTTATCGAAGTAAATGCTAGTATTTTTTTCATTAGAACACATCCGACATAATTAAATCTTTTTTAAATTCAAAACCAATTAATTTATCATCAAATATTTTATATCCAAAAAGGTATTCAAATTCTTTTTCATTTTGATATCCATCACTCTCATCAACTAATAAATTATAATAATTCTCTTTTTCAATATCTAAAAAATTAAATTCGTGATAAACTATATCAAAGGCATCGTCAAATTTTTTCAATACAAAGTAATCTTTTTTTATATATTCCTGATTGGGCTTTGAAAGTCTCCACTTTAAGAATTCTTTATCTTGAAAATCGAGACAGATTTTATTTTCGGATTTTATTTTTTTATTAATTAAATATTTTCCCTGTATTCTAATTACGTAACTTTGAGTATCAATAGTCCAATCCAATCTTTTTTTAAATCCAGGTGCTGATTTTAAGTTTGGGAAACCATACACCAAAGAAAATCCCAAAGTTTTCGCTTTTTCATAAACTTCAGTTGCTTGTTGGATAAAAATTCCATGTCGACGATAGTTAATATCAACCATTGTTGTCATGGATAAGGCAGCTAGTAAATTGTTACTATTAAAGTTTAATCGCATCGGAATGATTGCATAATGCCCAATCAACTTATCATTATGAAAATATAGTGAAACAATAGGATTGCCACATATATTATCAATATATGCCCACTTCCATATCTCTTTATCAAGCTCTGCATTAAAACTTGTACGGAATAATTCTAAGATATCATATTGGTACTCTAACAGTTCTATTTTATTTGTAATTAATTTCTTATTAAATATCATTGATCATGCTTTTTATTGTTGTTTTATTTTTTCTACCTAAAACGTTTTTATCTAATGCCATTTTTAATATTTTTGGTATATATATTGTTTCATCTTCTTCTCTCAAATTATTTAAAATCTTAAACACAACATCTATTCCAATTAAATCAATAATAAAAAAGATATCTCTACCATCATATAATTTAGAATAGACTTGATTTATTTGATTAACATTATAATTGAATTTTTCGACCAATTTTAAAGCAGAGGATATTTCATGAAATAATATATAGTTTCCAATATATCCTCTATTAATATCTACATTAACTACTTCATATTCTAAATGTTTGAATTTCTCAATCAAGTTGTCAATTTCATCTGATTGTCTATCATTCAAGAAAGCTTCTATTAATCCTAAATTAATAGGATTAAAAAAATGCAAGCCTAAAACATCCGATGCTATTTCAAGAGGAGAGTAAGAAGAAGTATTCGTAAAATATAAAGAATTATTATTTTTTCTAATATCTTGATATATTTGCTTTTTTGCTTTAATGTCTTCAATTATACTTTCAATCGTAATACAGTTCGGTAATTCACTTATTTGATTGAAAAAAGTAACCGTTCCTTCAGTTACAGTCGAAATACGTTTTTTAAGTATTTTTACTTGTTTTAGAAAATCTTTTTCTTCAATTTCTTTTCTACTATAGAGGTTAACTTTACAACCAGTTAAATAAAGCAATGCTGCTATTTGCTTTCCCATTAGTCCAAACCCTAAAACGTTAATAATCATACACTATCTCCTAAATCAATAATTTCATTTTCCATATAATCTTTATTTGCATTAGTTCCTACGATTTCATCCCACTTTATAGGATTTATTCCATTAGCAGGTCTTTTAACAGTTAAATTATTTTCACTAAATAATTCGCCTTTTTTTATATTTTCAGAAGCAACTATTGATTTTCTAGCAATTAAAATATTTTCACTCTCACTGGGACTTGGTTTTTTTTCGCTACTTCCAATAGCCACTTCTATATTTCTAATTGATTTTACCATTTGAATTAACGAAAGAGGTTCTAAACTTGCTTTATGATCAGGACCTTCCATTTTAGTATCAAGAGTAAAATGTTTTTCAATGATTGTTGCACCCATAGCAACAGCAGCAATATCAACTTCTATACCTAAAGTATGATCACTGTATCCAACTTCAACCTCTAAGGTATCTCTAATGGTAAGCATCGCATTAAGATTCACATCACACATGGGAGTTGGATACTGTGTATTGGCATGAAGTATAGTAATATTGTTTTTTAATGTTCCGGCTTTTATTAAAATATTTAAAGCATCTTTCACTTCATCAAGTGTTGACATGCCAGTGGAGAGAACAACTTGTTTATTTAAGCTTCCAATTTTTCGAAGATATGGAAGGTTTGTAATCTCCCCACTGGGTATTTTAAAGATGCCTAGTCCTAAGGTATCTAGAAGGTCAATACTCTCCAAATCAAAAGGAGTAGATAAAAATATAATATTTCTTTCTTCACAATATAAAATCAATTCTTTATG
>CAJXWI010000487.1 GCA_913062735.1 uncultured Arcobacter sp. | reverse complement strand
AATGGACAATGCTTTACATGCAATTGGAGAGGTGTATTTAACTGTTGGTGCTAATAGATCTTCTATCGGAAAAGTACAAATAAAAGTACAAGGAGCATTGCGTGAATTAGAAGCTTTAACTGATCATAATCAAGATTTAACCCAAGGAAATGTGATTAAAGTAATTCAAGTAACAAGTAATGGAATATTAATAATCGAACCTCAAAATTAAAAAAAATAAGCTATGATAAAAATGATGTTATTACAGATGTTAGAAAAAAAGTAAATGAGCTTTTTGAACTTACTTGTTATGAAATAAATGAAATAAACGTTGATTTTTATGATGATGATACCTTGTATATTGAGTTTTCTGGAAAAGATTCTGCTTTGCTTATTGGAAAAGAAGGGTATAGATATAAAGCTTTATCTTATATTCTTTTTAATTGGATTAATGAAAAATACAATTTGATGTTAAGACTAGAAGTAGCCGAATTTCTTAAGAATCAAGAAGAATCAATTTATAATTATTTAGGACCAGTTATTGTAACTATTAATGAGATTGGAACATTTAAAACAAAACCACTTGATGGAATTTTAGTTCATATTGCACTAAAGCGATTAAGAGAAGAATTTCCCGATAAATATGTAGCCGTAAAAACAAATATAAAAGGTGATAAATACGTGTTAGTAAACGAATACAGAAGTAAACAACAATAATGTTAGAAGAAGATACAATTGTAGCCATTGCTACTGCAAATGGAATTGGTTCCATTTCAATAGTTAGATTAAGTGGTCCAAGTGCACTTAAAATTGCTCTGGAACTCTCAAAAAAAAAAGAACTTAAACCAAGACTTGCTACTTTAGCCTCTTTATATAATTCTAAAAGCGAAATTATTGATGAAGCCTTATTAATATACTTTAAAAATCCCTACTCTTTTACAGGGGAAGATATTGTTGAATTTCAATGCCATGGAGGTATTGCTATATCAAATATCATTCTTTCTGAATGTATGATAGCAGGTGCCAGACTTGCAAACCCAGGTGAGTTTTCAAAACGTGCTTTTTTGAATAATAAAATTGATTTAACAAAAGCAGAAGCAATTGCAAAAATTATTGAAGCAAGAAGCGAAGATGCTGTTAAATTATTAGCAAAACAATTAAAAGGCGAATTAAGCTCCTTTGTTAATGATATCAGAGAAGACTTGCTTTTTATGTTGGCGTATACAGAAGTTACTATTGACTATGCTGAAGAAGACTTGCCAAGTGATATTTTAGAACAAATTAAAACAAAACTAGATGCAATAATTTTAAAATTAGGAAATACCCTTGAAGCTTCAAAAAGAAGAGAAGGTTTAATTGAAGGTTTTAAAGTAGCTATTATTGGAAAACCAAATGTAGGAAAATCTTCTTTATTAAATAAACTTTTAAATTTTGACCGTGCTATTATCTCTAATATTGCTGGAACTACTCGAGATACTATAGAAGAAAGTGTTAAAATTGGTACTCATTTAATAAAAATTGTTGATACAGCAGGTATTAGAGATGCCAGTGATGAAATAGAAAAAATAGGTATTGAAAAATCCTTAGAAGCAGTAGAAGAAGCAGATATTATAATTTGTTTGTTTGATAACTCTAATGAAAAAGATGATGAAGATGATAAGGTACTTTCTATTATTGAAGAACACAAGAATAAAAAAATACTTACTGTTTTAAATAAATCTGATTTAAATAATGTATTTGATAAAACCCTCTTAGCTAATCCTTTATCTCTTTCAACAAAAGAAGACATAAATCCTTTAATTTCTTTAATTGAAGAAATTCTTGATGCGAATACTCATAGCGATGAAATGACTCTAATTTCTAAAAGACAAGTAGATGCCGTATCTCAAACACTTTACCATATACATGAAGCTTATTCTCCTTTAACAACGGGTGAGTTGGAGTTTTTTGCTTACAATATTCAAGAAGCATTAGAATATATTTCCAATATTACAAGACCTTATGACAATGAACAAATGTTAGATGTAATGTTTGGGGCATTTTGTTTAGGAAAATAAATAAGAAAAGTCTTTTAATAGTATATTAATATCACTTTAATTCTTCTTTTCTTACAAATCCATAATTTATTCGTTGTTTTTATCGTACGTTAAGTATAATAATTAAATAGAATATTTATGGATGGATTTACTTTGTTACTAAGACTACTTTTACTACTTTTTACGAGCTTACTTTTTGCCAAAAATGATTCTTATGATTTAAAAGAAATTCATGTGCAATTAAATTGGAAACATCAATTTGAACATGCCGGTTTTTATGCAGCTATAAATGAAGGCTATTATGAAAAAATCGGACTAAAAATAATACTGCATGAGAAAAACAACAAGAGTAATATTTATGGGGATGTTGTTGCTTTAAAAATGGATTTTGCAATTGGATATTCTTCTATTGTTTTAGAATATTTAGAAGGTAAACCCTTAGTTGCCCTTGCCAGTCTTTTTCAACATTCTCCCTTGGTTTTTTTATCAAAAAGCAGCTCTAAGATTAGAACAGTCTCTGATATGCGTGAAAAAAATGTTATGGTTAATATTGCCAGTAGAAGTGCTGCTTCTTTATTGATCATGATTAAAAAAGAAGGTCTTTCTTTCTCAGATATGAATATTCAAAAGCATAATCTGGCAAGCCCATATAGCTATAGACTTCTTCAAGAGAAGCAGTATCACAGCCTCTACAGACCCAAAAACAATATTCCCATCTTTCGTACCATGTTAAATATTCTTCTTCATACTCTTGTTCGGTTTCTTCATGGTTTCGACTTGATGAGTGTTGCAACTCATGTTTTGTTTCACATTTACAGGTATTACAATGCATTTTTTTTACCTTCACACCAAGGTCCTTATAACTAAATTTATTGATTTGTTAACATTATTTTTTTTGATTAGGCTTGTCTCTTTTTAATAATTCTGTACTACTATCCTTAATCCCTAATGTTATTTCTACAGCTTTAATTGCTTGATTTAATATACCAAAGACTAAATTAGTACTAAATCCAGCCAAAAATGGCGTTAGTACTAATAAATCAGAAGCACTACTTACATTAGTTATCTCATACATTGATAATTCGGGCCTAACTGTAAAGTATAGCAACCAACCCAATATGCCACCTAAAATAATTCTAATATAATTTTCAAAATCTGAACTATTTGTTATTGCTCTTTCTTTCATTACTCCGATAA
>CAJXWI010000486.1 GCA_913062735.1 uncultured Arcobacter sp. | reverse complement strand
ATAATAATTTATGTCCTAATAATTAAGAATAAATATGATATTTGGGCATTATTCCGATAATAAATAGTTATATTAAGGAATGAAAATGATAAATATTAAAATACAAAATATGTACAACTAATATACCTGATAGTTTCGAGTTTATGGATAGCTTGAAACTTGATATTTAAAGGGTTTACTAGAAGTCAAATTTGTCCATATAATTAGAAAATAGAATCTAATAGAATGTGTCTATATTTATTTAGGCTTTAAAAGTGCACATAGATAAATTAAGAGCATTGCTAGTATTTTGTTTTTCAATGCTAAGGAATGATCCCTAAAACAAGACATAATTTAATTTGAGAAGTAGGTAAAAAATGACAAATATAGAGATTAACGATCTCTCTACAGAGGTAATAACATCAATAGCAGAAGATTTACGTATTACTTACTATAATAAAGTAGGTGGGACGCTTACAATAGAATGGGGAGTGGAAAAAAAAATTAATGCTTATGCTGTCTCAAATTCCAATCCTGAAAGCTCTCCAAATCATAAAATTATAATTAATTACGAATTGCTTTGTGCAATATATAGAGATATAGAGAAATATTGCTACTATATTGAAAATAATGTAGACAGTGAATTATTTGAAACTCTTTGCAAAAAAGACATGCAGCCAAAAGATTTATTAACTAATTATTTTCCAAAGGAAGCATACCATAGGAATATTTTTTTAGCATCAATTACATGGGTATTTTTTCATGAATTAGGTCATCTAAAGCAAGAACATGGATATGTTAGAAGTATGTTCAATGAATCAGGGGCAACTCTTATTAGTGAGTGCAGTATTAATAATGAAGAAACATTAGAAGGAAAGGTATCAGCAGTATCGCATATTACAGAGATAGCTGCAGATTTTGAAGCTATCAGCTTATGCAATTTAGAATTGATTAAACACTTTAAAGGGAAAGATTTATTACCTGCAATATTTCTTTTTACAAGCGGAGTGTCACTTGCTATCTATGCGTTTTATAATAAAAAAATACTAATAGAATCAAATGTTCCTCTAGGAACTCATCCAAATCCTCTAGTTAGGCTAGAAATAATGCTTCCTCAAATATGGGAGTTTTTTAGTATAGCTCAATTGGAAGTGGTGTTAAAAGTAAAACTTTCAAGAGAAGAGTTGGTATATACTTGTCAGGCTGCTGCATCATCAGCAGGTATTTTTTGGATGAAGAAAAATGAATTACCATTAGATAGTGATTCTCTTAGTAATTTAACACAAGGAATGTTTCAGCGTCCTAAATTAATTACATATATGAAGATATTAATAGAAACTTGGGATGATATAATATCTATTATTAATTTGAATAGAAGCAAGAGAGAAATCATCACAAATGATTTTGGATTACTTTATTTTACTGATGAATCCAGATCACTTTATGATGCAAACATGAACAAGTAGAGATAGATGAAAGAATCAAAGAGAATAGGTTCTAAGTAATAAATTAAAAGTGAATCTATATGAAACTCTTAAAATAATAGAGTTGCAAAAGCAATACTAGAACTTATTTATGGAGTTAGATGTAATATGTTTCATGGAAGTAAGGAATTTATACAAATGCAAAAAGAAATACTAAATCCATGTATTGTAATTCTTGAAAAAGTCAATAAACTTTTATTTGAGAAATTAACAAAATAAATATAACAAATTGGAGGAGAGAAACGAGGCTATACTGCGAGAATTTTAAGCTTTTAAATGTCGCATAACGACACTTGAAAGTCGAACATTTAAGTACAAAATATCGCCATCGTTCCTCACCTTATCCGTTCCACAGCCTCTTACTTTTGGAGTAGTTTTTACTAATGGAAAGTTTGTTCCAAAAAGAGTTGAATTTTGGAGAATGTTCAATAAAGAAGAGGTTATTGAACTAATCTTCAGATATAGAAATTTTATCATTTCTGTGCCCTAAAAAGTGTATCCGAATCAAGTAACAAATTGAACCAGTATTATAAATAACTCCTTAAACACTTTAATCTCACATAAGTATCATGTAGATAAGAGAAACTTAAAAGGTATTTGGGAAGAAGTGTATCACAGATAATACAACCTTGTAATGAAATTAGCCAACAATAATTATTACTCTAAATAGATTTTTTCTTTTACTTGGTGCTTTATATTTGTTAACTGCAAAAACTCTAAAGTAATCGATATTCAAGGGTTTAAAATCAAAACCACAAAACTTGTTTGGAACAGATGAACATTTTTTAGTCATGATTTTTATTACCCTATTTCAAGTCATTAAAATAAATTTAGATTACTTGTTAAAATGATTTAAGTTAAAAAAGACCAAATTACTTCCTGTATTAAAATAATGATTCTTTATAACTCTTTCAATATCATCTTTTTTTCTTGATTTTAATACATCAACTATTTTTTGATGCTCAATTACAACTTCTTGTAAAGTATATAAAGATTCCCAGATTTTTGGATACATAAGCAAGGACCTTTTATTTAATTGTTTCAAGTTATCCAATAAAACGCAATTTGTAGCATATTTTAGACTATGTTCATGAAATTCACGACCAATTGCGGCTGTCATTGTTGGAGTATCTGATTTGTCGCACATCTTTAAAAGTAACTCATCTAATAGATTCATATCTTCTTGCGTTGCATGTACTGCAAAACTTGTTGCTAAAAACCCTTCAATGATGCCTTGTGCCTCATAAGTATCAATAATATCAACATCTGTTACTATTTTTACAAAAACTCCTCGTTTTTCTATATGCTCTAGAATACCAAGGGTTACTAATTCTAAGAGAGCTTCTCGAATAGGGACACGGCTAACTTCTAGCTTATTGGCAAGATGAACTTCTTTTATTTGATCATTTTGATTATATTTATCATTTAATATTGCATTAAAAATATATTCAATAACTTTATTTTTTAAATTACTTTTCTGTTGAACTTTCATAAAATCTTAATTCCTTGGTGAAAATTTGTATACTTTCCAATACTTGAAATATCTCATAATGAATCTTCTTGTAAACTCTCGAGTTCCTCAATATCTTTTCCAATATCTAAAATTCTTCCAAATACATCATCAATATTATCATGTACCTTTGAGTTTCTATCAAGAAACATAATTTTGTGTTTGGTTAATTGATTGATATGTTTTAATCCCATTACTGCCATCAAACCTTTAATACTTTTAAGAAGATTCTTGTGATAGTC
>CAJXWI010000485.1 GCA_913062735.1 uncultured Arcobacter sp. | reverse complement strand
AATACTCTGATAAATATTGTGTCAATTCTTTTGTTAATAGTTTTTCCGATATTGTTGTAAAACTTTCAATATCAGTAAACATAATGGCAAGATTCTTTTCACTTCCACCAATTTTTATCTCTTTTTTACTTTTAATTAATATTTTAACCAAATCAGAAGGCATATATTTTGAAAATGATTTTAAGCCAAGCCGAAGGGAAATAAGAGAATTTTGAGCGGTATTAATCTCTGTAATTGTAGAGCTATTATCAATTAAAGTATCTAAGTCCAGTTGTTCTAAGTTTTTAATATCTTCAGATAAACGAATAATGGGATTAGATAAACCTTGAGATATTTTTAGTGCAATTAATAAAAATAGTATTAAAATAATAAAAGAAATAATAAGTGTTTCAAAAAAAGTATTATTTACTCCCTCCAAAATTTTACTCTCTGGAACGGATATAACAATATTCCATGACAATTCTTTACTTGGTCTAAAGTTTTTTCCAATATATACGTATTTATCACCTTCTGTATTATTAAAACGTCCTGTTTTATTACCATTTAAATAGGCTTTAGCACTTTGAACAGTTACATTATTAAAATCAAGTTTATTTATATTTTTTAATAAGGAGTTTTTATTTATAGAATCTTCTGAAGAAACTATAATTTCACCTTTTGAACTGATTAAAGAAATAACACCACCTATACTTTTAGCTTGGCTTTTTATAAATGTGCTAAGTGAGCTTAATGAAATATCACTTGCGACTACATATGATTTTTTATTGTTTTTGAAAAAAGGATAAGCAACAGTAATTCCAAGTTTTCCTGTTGAAGAGAATAAATAAGGCTCTGATATAGTAATTCTATTCTTTTTTGAATCTTTGTACCATGTACGTGTACTAGCATCATATGTTGCAAGTTTTTTCACAATCTTGTTATTTTCATATGTCCAAGTATCCATAAAAATACCATCTTGTTTTCTTATAATTCTAAGTGCAAAATCAGGTTCCCTTCTAACTTGAAAAAAATTTCCATTTTTATCACCAATAAAAATACTTGCTAAATGTTTATTAGTGCGAATATACTCATTCATTACAGATAAGGTATTCTCATAATTAGAAAAAATTTCAGAAGGAGTGATACTTGAAATAACTTTAAGTGGGGTATTTGCATCATTTAAATAAGCACTCGTGCGTAATATCGTTTTTAATGCCAATTCATCTGTAACTTTATTAATAAAAGCATATGAATGTGCAGAAGATTTATAATAGTTATAAGACATTATGATGACAAAAGAGAGTAAAAGAATACTAATAAAAACGGTACTGAGCTTAAAAGTAATGGAATTCGTTTTTTTCATTTTTGCCTTTCATACATACAAATCAAAAATCAAAATTATTTTTAATGCATATATAGTATTACATTAGAATTAATGTCACCTTAGAGCATAACAATAGCAATACTACTTTATTAAAGCCAAATGAATATTGTTATTTATATTTTGCATATAAAATTTATGACAATTTGCCATATATTTGATTTTAATTTTTTATCTTTCCTATAATAAAAGAACAAAAGGATTAATATGTCATTTATTAAAAATCTAGGCATTTGCCCATCTTGTAAAACAGGAAATATAGAAATAAGAAAAAAAGAAGTAAGAGGTAAAAAAGTAGAACTTTATGCTTGTTCAAATGCCCATTGGTATACTCAAGATGATGGTGAACTTTTTGAACTGACAAAAGATTCAAGTTGTTCTTTTAAACTGTGGCAAAATACTTTTTCAAGATACGGTTACTGGTTAAAACATAAAGACGTACGCTCAATATTAAATCAAGACGATACCATTGTAGAACTTTCCTCAAAAAAAATATTTTATGAAAATAACAAAAGTGTTTTTAAAAAAATTAAATACAAAAAATACGTAGCCTTAGATTTCGAATATGGTGCCAGTATTTTGTTTGATTTAGATTGTAAAGAAGATTAAGCTTAAATTCCTCATATATACTACATTATATAATAAAATTAGCTATAATTAGTCAAATATAAAGGTATACAATGATTGAAGAAGAAGTAGAAATAACGGAAACACCCGTTAAAGCAGAAAAAAAAGTTTATACAAAAAAACCCAGAAAAGATATTGACACAAATGCAAAACCTAGTAAAAAGAAGTTAGCAAAAATTGCAGATAAAAAAGCCTTTGAAAAAAGAAAAGTTTTAAAAAAGAAAAAAGCTAAAAAGAAGTCTAAACTTAAAAAGAGTAGATAACTTATACTCTAATTGTGGTATTATTAAGATAAAAGATATATAAAGTAATAAAATGAAAAAATATATTCTATTTATCTTAATAACAATACTTACTCTTGTATCGTTGATGTTTTTTTATATTAATAACAGTCAATTATCTTATCTTACAATGTCAAAAGAAATGTTATTTCAAGAGGCCTTATCAAACTTCAAATCTATGACTTACACCAGACAATGGAATTCTGATCATAAATCTGTTTATGTCATACAACACGATAATATAAAACCCAATCCCTATTTAGAAGATAGTATTCTATATACAAAAGATAATAAAGTTTTAATTAAAATTAATCCAGCTTGGATGACCAGACAAATATCTGAATTAGCAAATAAACATGGTGATTATTTTTTTAGAATAACAAGCTTAAGACCTCTTAACCCAGATAATCGTCCTGATGGATTTGAAAAAAGAGCCTTAATTTATTTAAAAGATAAAAAAAATGAAAAATACTATACTGAAATTGCAGAAGATAAATATAATTTTTTAGGATCACTAAAAGTAAAAAGTTCCTGTATCTCCTGTCATGAAGCACAAGAATACAAACTAAATGATATTATTGGAGGCTTGCGAGTCAGTATTCCAATTCAATCTTATTTAGAAAATGTAAAAGAAATAAAAAACAAATCCAATATTTTATATTCTATAACTATTTTCATAGCACTTGTTATTGCCTTTATTACATTCTACTTTTTAAAAATAATAAATAAAAGACAAAAAATAATTCAAAAATTAAATCAAAATCTTGAATCAAAAGTTAATGAAAGAACTAAAAAACTTGAACTTACAAGTAAAAAATTAAAAGCATCTAATAAAAAACTCATTAAAATTTCTACTATAGATTATTTAACAAAGATTTCAAATAGAAGATACTTTTTTGAATTAGGTGATAAACTTTTCAAGTTATCTAAACGACATAATACTTCTTTT
>CAJXWI010000484.1 GCA_913062735.1 uncultured Arcobacter sp. | reverse complement strand
AAACATATCCCCAAAAAATATATGCTTTTCTAAGTCTTTACCATCAAAGGCATTTATAACCTCAGAAAAAATGTTTTCAAAATAATAATCATCTGCATTTATCATACCAATGATATCCCCCGTAGCACGTTCAATACCCTTATTCATAGCGTGATAAAGTCCATAGTCAGGTTCACTAATCCAATAAGTTATATTTTTGTGATATTTTTTTATAATATCCAAGGTGCCATCGGTCGAACCACCATCAATTATAATGTATTCTATATTTTGATATGATTGATTTATAACTGAGTTTATTGTTTCTTCTATTGTATCTACAGCATTATAAACAACTGTTATTATTGACATTTTAAGATTTTTATTTATCATTATCACTTTCCATTACATTTATTAAAATTTTCAAGTACGTTAGGGCAAATTCTCTTGTTCTAATTTTTAACTCCTCTATAAGCAGATCATCATTTTCAAAGGTAAACTTTTTTTGATATAATTGAGATAATATTTTAGCTAACTTATATTCATCATTAAGATTAAAAAAATAAGACTTTTCTGGATTTTGCTCTTTATGTACTGGAATATTTGAAAGAACTATAGTTTTAGAAAAACTTTTACATTCTTCAACTGTTGTACTCCAACCCTCAAATTTCGAGGGGTTAACTACAGCAACGCATATTTGAAAAAGTATCAATACGTGACTATATGGTATTATATTTAATATCTTAACATTATTATTTAAATTATAATAATCTATATATTTTAATAATTGTTCAAAATAAATTTTATTGTCATTACTTCCAGTAAAAACTATTTGAATATCAGGATATTTTTTATTTACTATTTTAAGTGCTTTTAGAACAATCAAATGGTTTTTATGATCCCAAAATTGATTAGGAACATAAAAAAATTTATCTTTCAGTCCATACATATCCCTAATTGCACTAATGCTATTTTCTGAATAATGAGAATTATTGATATCTACTTGTGTAACAAACTGTAAAACTTGAGCTTTCTTTATATCTTTGCTATTGTTTTTAATGAAAGTTTTATAATCATTATATGAATCTTTACTACTTAAAAGAACCACATCACTGCAGTTTATATATTTTCTATATAGTTTTTCTCGATATTCTATATCTTTCGGAGAAAAAAGATGTGATAAATGAAGATGCTGGAAGTCTGGTATCCAATTAATTATTTTAAATTTTTTGTTTGAACCAACAAAATCTGAATGTGAAAGTATGTCTAAAGTGTATTTTTTTAAATAAATTGACTTTAAATAATCTGTATTAAATAATTTTCTTTCAGCTTTAGATATAAACCATTTTAATGATCCCTTATCTAACATGGAATCTTTTTTTACTTCACATATATCTTTAAATCTATCAATAATATTAGAAGGCGTATTGACTCCAACTATTAATACAACCTTTACATCTTTATTTTTTAAACTGTTAAGTGCAAATATTAGATTATGCAAATAATTAATACCGCCAAACCAATTTAAGAAATTGAATAAAATACCAATCCTCATATTATAGTTTTATACCAATTTGTATACTCTTTTATTCCATATTCAAGTTTTACAGTAGGAAGGAATGAGATTTCATTAAGTTTAGCAATATCTGCTAAATAATACGTAGGATCACCTTCTTTAACTTCATTATTAAATAAATACTCTTTGTTAAACTCTTTTGCTATTAATGAAATTACATAATTCAATTCAATTCTTCTACCTACTCCACCATTAATAATTTCAAAACCACGTGAGGATATAATCAAATTATCTATTAATCTGCAAACATCACGAACATGTAGAAAATCTCTAGTTTCTTTTCCTGTACCAAAAAAACTCACTTTTTCATCAAATTGAAACTTATTACAAGCATCCCATAAAAGTTGCTTTTTCAAATTATTACCATACACAGAGAAAAGCCTAATAACAGAGATATCTATACCAAAAAACCTTGAATAGTTTTCACACATCTCCTCAGCAATTCTTTTATGATAGCCATAAGGAGATATTGGGTTAAGTATATTTTCTTCTTTTATAGCTATATCAGGTACAACCCCATAAACAGCAGCACTTGACAATTGTATTATTTTCGGTTTATTAACGCATTTTCTAGCATACTCTAAAACCTCCTCTAATAGATAAACATTTTTTTCAAAATCATCTAAAGGTTTTAAAAAGGACTTTCTAACATCTCCACTACCTGCACAATTAATTATATAATCAATATCACTTAGTTTATCTAGATTACAAATATTAACAGAAGAACCATCTTTCGAATCTTTCGAATGCCCAAGTTTAATAACATTCATTCCTTTTTTCTGGAAGTAATCAACAATATATTTTCCAATAAAACCATAAGACCCTAGTACCAAAATTTTTTTCATGTGCTACTTTTTCCTAATTTCTTCTTGATAATTATAGTAATACGTAAAAAAATCATCCTGCGTATTAAATAGATAATTATCATTATTATTTAAATATTTTTCAATAATAAGTTCAGTACTACTTAAATTTATATGATTTATATCAGTAAAACACATGTCACAATTAGATATGCTTTTAATATATGTAAAATCATATATTTTTTTTGTAATCTCTAGAATTTCTTTATAAAAATTATAAAAATTGTCTATATCTAGAGTTTTGATATACTCAGTATGAAATGTCGGAGTAAAATAAATAACCTCAATCCCTTCTT
The DNA here is from genome assembly GCA_913062735.1 of uncultured Arcobacter sp. Next base: position 509 of record CAJXWI010000484.1, on the reverse strand, counting down.
TAAAAAAAAAGCTATTAATGCTTTTTAAACTTTCAAATACATTCTGTGTATACTGCAGTTTTGAATTTGGATCGTAATACTTTAAACTATTTTTGTCAAAATTTGGTACATTTTCATTAACTGTAACTTGATAACCATTACTATCTATATAGAGACTATAATCTTTCTTTAAATTATAAATTATTGTATCAAAAGATAATAATATTTTCTTTATCATTATATATCTTTTAATAACAGGTATTTATATATTATTATAAATATTATAATAACTAATAGATTTGAATTTTGATTACTAGATCAAGGCAGGAGCGCGGAGCCTATGAATATAGGTGAGCACTCCTAACAAAGAATTAGCGCCAAAAGGCAATCTATTTAACTGGGTCTAACCAATTCTCTGGTACTTCAGTGGTGCCGTCGAAAATACCAAAAAACGCTTCTTGCAACGCTTTAGTGATTGGTCCTCGTGAACCATTACCCACAGCTATACCATCAACTGATTTTACTGGTAC
>CAJXWI010000483.1 GCA_913062735.1 uncultured Arcobacter sp. | reverse complement strand
GACCCTAAAACTGAAGTTGGTCCTTTAATTAACCATAATGAAGTAAACAGAGTTGAAGAATGGGTTAATGACGCAGTAGCTAACGGTGGTAAAATTTTAACAGGTGGAAAAAGAATTTCTGATTCTTTATTTGAAGCGACTGTTATTTTAAACACAAGTGATGATGCAATTATTTCTAAAAACGAAATCTTTGGACCAGTTGTTTGTTTATATACTTATGATGATATTGAAGTAGCATTTGATAGAGCAAATGCCTTAGATGTATCTTTCCAAGCGGCTGTATTTACTAAAAATATTGATACTGCATTATTAGCAGTTAAAAGATTAAGTGGAACAGCAGTTATGGTTAATGATCATACTGCATTTAGAGTAGATTGGATGCCTTTTGGAGGAGCTAAAGCTTCTGGATTAGGAATGGGTGGAATTCATCATTCAATGACTGAAATGTCAAAAGAAAAATTAATGGTATTAAAATCACCTGTATTATAATATAAATTGATTTTCTAAAAAAGGCAGGAATTATTTTCTGCCTTTTTTTATGCAATTTTGCTATACTCTCTTATGAAATTCTTATTAATCCTTTCACTCTTATTCACATCCTTATTCTCAAAAAATCTAGAAATGAGAAAAGATTTTTTATTAGAAGTAATAGAAATACCTGTTTATAAAAAACGCTTTCCTGCTTATCTAAAAAAACTTTGCAAAAAAGACAGCTCATGTTTAAGAGAAAAAATAGTAAATATTAAAACATGGTCGACAACGCCAAAAGATAAAAAGCTCTTAAAACTATTAAAAAGAAGACTCAAAAAAATAGAAATAAACAGTGAATACTTTAATAAAATACAAAATAAAGTTCTTAAAATATTTCAAGATAAAAAGATTTATAAAAAACAATATCTTAGTATTGTAGACTTATCAAAACAACTTCTTATTTTAGTAGTATACGAAAATGATTCGATTAAATATATAGGCTCAGATCTGGTATCTACTGGTGATATGTACAGAGAAAGAGAAATTAAGTTTGGAGAGAACCATTATTTTAATACTCCAAAAGGATTATTCAAAGCCCATAGAGGTTGGCGTTCAACGGGGGATTTAGGTTCAGATAAAGTTTCTTTGGGTTATGGAAAAAAAGGAAGATATATCTTTTATTTTGGAAAACAAAAATCAAAAAGGTTTAATACTTTTACTCGAAATAAAATAAAAATATTAGATGAATCAAAATGGAATATTGTAAACGATACTCTACAATTAGCAATGCATGCTCATGAAAGCTCTTACCCAAAAGGAAAGGCATATTCACATGGCTGTATTAGACTATACAATGAAACCAATATTTTTTTAGACAAGCACTTATTTCTACATAAAAAGAGTATTATCAAGAACAAATGGAAAAATCCTTATTCTTTAGCTCCCAACGATATACAATATACTTCTTTTGTAGGACAATACTTATTAGTAGAAAAAAACTTCCACTAATATATGCCTTGATTTTAATCAAGTAAAAATATACGAAAATTCTATACAATTTTCACTCTTTAATTTAGAAAATATTTTAATAATAAGTAACATTAAGCAAAAATTATACTTTATATATAGTATAATTTTTGCTAATCTTAAAGAAGAAGAAAATAATGAATTTAAGCAAACAACAAAAAAATGAATTTCATGAAAATGGGTTTTTAATTCTAAAAAACTTTGCACAAGAAGAATTGTGCGAAAAAATTTTATCTCTTGCAAAAGAAGACTTAAAAAATAAAGTTCCACCTTATGAAACAGAACAAGAATATTATAATGAAGAAAAAAGTACAGTAACACTTAGGCGTTTACGACAAGTATATCAACGTAATGATACTTTTAAACAATGGATGAAAAACAAAGAAATCCTGCCTATATTAGAAGACCTCTTACAAGATAAAGTCGTATTAACTCTTGCTCATCATAACTCCATTATGACCAAACAAGCTAAAATATCAACAGTTACTTTTTGGCATCAAGACAGAAGATATTGGAATTTTCAAAATGATGATTTGATTTCAGTTTGGTTATGTTTGGATAATGAATTTTTAGAAAATGGGCTTTTAGAATTTATTCCAGGCTCTCATAAAATAGATTTTGATAAAGAACAATTTGATGAAAATTCAAATTTTTTGTATGAACATAAAAAAAATATTGAGCTTATAAAACAAAAAGTTCATAAAAATTTGTATGAAGGAGATGTGGTGTTATTTCACTGTAAGACCCTGCATCATGCATCCAAAAATATGAGTAATCAAAATAAAATTTCTTTTGTTTATACGGTAAAAGCACTTTCAAATGAAGCCATTAAAAATACAAGAAGTGATGCCCAAGAAGTTTTACTCTCAAAATAAAGAGTAAAACTTTTTTCTATTTGACTAAAAACTTTCCAATCTTTTTATCTTTGTATATTTTGTCATGAGCACATACTACACCATGTAAAGCTATATAAATACCCTCATCTATTTTTGCATTTAAAAAACCATATGCAGATGCAAAGTTCATTACTGCCTCAGTAGTATCAATACTCATAGGTATCATAGCCCCAGTAATTACAATGTTCTTATCTTTTATTCTCTCATCTAAATACACAGCCGTTTCATTCATAGTATCCGTACCATGAATAACAATAATATTTTTATTATTTGAGTCTTGAATATTTTTAATAATAATATCTCTGTGTTTATTGTTTATCTCTAAAGAATCTAACGCTAAAATATTTTTTACTTCAAAATCAACATTGTGCGTCCATGAAAAAATTTTCTCTAAGCTAGAAGCATCCTCACTTACATCAAGAGCCCCTTTAATTAAATTGTATTTTTTATTAAAGGTTCCACCTGTATTTATAATCGTTATTTTCATTTATAGTCCCTGTCTAAGCATATTCTTTGGTAATAATAACTCATCTAACTCATCTTTGGTAAACAGTTCTTGCTCTAAAACCAAATCATATACTCTTTTCTTAGTTTTAAGGGCTTCTTTTGCTAAAGCAGAACATTTTTCATAACCTAAAATAGGATTTAAATACGTAACAATTGTCACGGAGTTTAATACATTTTCTAAACACACATCAACATTTGCTGTAATACCATCCACACATTTATCCGCAAGGGTATAAAAAGAGCGTCGCATAATATTAATAGAAGTAAAAAGTTTATAGGCAATTAAAGGTTCAAATACATTTAACTGTAACTGTCCCCCTT
>CAJXWI010000482.1 GCA_913062735.1 uncultured Arcobacter sp. | reverse complement strand
TCACAGCAGTTGATTTAACCAATAAACCAGACATTCCTAAAGCATCCGCATTGTGTTCTTTTGCTGCTGCTAAAAAAGATGCCAAGTCTGCTTTAATTCCTATATTAACAACTCTAAAGCCATTGTTTGAAAGAATAATATCCACAAGGTTTTTACCAACATCATGAACATCCCCTTTTACAGTACCCAAAACAAGAATTGTTTCACTGCTTTTTTCTTCTTTTGGTAAATAAGGATTCAAAGCATCTACCGTAGCTTTCATAGTTTCTGCACTTTGCAATACAAAAGGCAATTGCATTTGTCCTGAACCAAATAAAACCCCAATAATTTTCATCCCATCAATTAACCATTCATTTACAATAACTTCTGGTTTCATGGTATGTCTTAATTCATCAACGAGAGGTAAAAGTCTTACTTTATCTCCATCTAAAAGAAGTTTTTCTACTTTTAATTTAGGACTTAAGGCTTGATATTCTTCATCACTTTCTTCTTCTTGATCTTCTACATTTGAGAAATGATCAATAAAAGCAAATAAAGGGTCACCATCAGCATGATTATTAAAAATTAAATCATCACAGGCTTTTTTATCTTCTGCAGAGATTTTATTAAGAGGTAAAATATGCTTCACATTCACAATAGCCGTAGTTAGTCCGGCTTTTACACAATAGTCTAAATAAATAGAATTTAAATACGCTCTTGCTTTAATATCTAAACCAAAAGAGATATTTGATAGCCCTAAAGTGGTACCTGCTTCAGGATGCAAGATTTGAAATTCTCGAATTGCTTCTAGTGTTTCAACCCCTGCTGTTCTGTATTCATCATCTCCTGAACCAATAGTAAAAGTAAGCATATCAAACACTAAATCTTCAGGTCTAAAACCATGTCTATTTACACATAAATCAAAAATTCTCTCTGCAATTCTTAATTTATCTGCTTTTGTTTTAGCCATTCCAACTTCATCAATAACCAAACATACAAGAGCAGCCCCATGTTTTTTAGCCAAGGAACATACAATGTCAAATTTTTCTTCGCCATCTTCTAAGTTTACAGAGTTAATAATAGCTCTTCCGCCTATTTGTTTAAGCCCTGCTTCTAGTGCATAGGTTTGAGTAGAATCGACCATTAAGGGTAAAGGAATTTTCTGAGAATATAAAGCAACTACTTTATCCATATCTTCTCTTTCATCTCTTCCTGCAAAACCAACAGAGACATCAATAATATGAGCTCCTGCTCTTACTTGTTGTTGTCCTACGCTTAAAGTTCCTTCATAATCATTGGCTTTTAATAATTCCCTAAAAGCTTTTGAACCCGTTGCATTTGAACGCTCCCCTATAAGCATAGGCATAGGATCTTGCTTTAAAGCTACTGTCCCAAATAAAGAAGCTAAAGAAGCTACTTGAAAACCACAAACTTCTTTGGGTTTTATATTCTTTACCTCATCACTTAAGGCTTTTATATGTTCAGGTGTTGTTCCACAACATCCACCTAAGAAACACACTCCATTTACATCTAAAAATTCTTTTTGAATTTCAGTGAATTCAGCAGGTCCCATTGGATAATAAGGTACCCCTCCTCTGTTTTGAGGTAAACCAGCATTAGCATGTACTGAAATTGGAAATTTAGAGTTCTGTGATAAAGTTTTTACATGTTTTTGTACTTGTTTGGGTCCAGTTCCACAGTTAAATCCAAGAGATAAAATATTAAAAGGCTCCATAATAGCTGCAATGGTTGAAGCATCTGTTCCTATTAACATAGTTCCTGTTAATTCAATGGTTACAGAAACCATAACAGGAATATGAGGGGCTTCATCATTCATTGCATGTAAAGCAGCTTTTATTTGTAAAGGATCTTGGCAGGTTTCAAGTAAAAATATATCTACTCCCCCATCAACTAAACCTTTAGCCATAACTCTATAGCCTTCATACATAACATCGTAATGTATATGTCCTAAAGAAGGAAGTTTAGTTCCAGGTCCTACAGAGCCTAGTACAAAACAAGGATGATCATCAGTTGAGAATTTCACACATGTTTCTTTTACAAGCGCAGCTCCTAAGCGTGAAAGTTCATAAGCCCTATCTCCTATATCGTATTCATCTAAAACCCAAGGCATTGTTCCAAAAGTATTCGTAGTAATTAAATTGGAACCAGCAGCAGCATAATTATCATGAATGGTTCGTAGGATTTGAGGGGCTGTTTCATTTAAAAGTTCATTACAACCATCTAAATCTTCGCCTTTCCACATCCATTCCTCTGCTGTTATAACTGCATTTTGTAATTGTGTACCCATAGCACCATCAATTATTAATACTTTATTTTTAATTAGTTCTTGAATTTTATTTAACATCTTCCACACTTTATTAGGTATTTATTATTGCGAGTATAGGCAAAAAGCAATTAAGCCTTAGTTAAGCAATAAAAAGTGATTTACTTGGGATTAAACAAGAGACAGCCTTTTTTATTTTTTTTGTAAAACTAAGCGAATGACACTTGCTTCTCCTTGGTGACCCTTTCCCTCATCTAAAAGGGTAAGTGTCTCTTCTAAAGTAAGGATAATACTGTTTTTAAATATTTCTTTTAAACCCTTCACATCATAAAGTAAATCAGTGTCTTTTGGCCCACCTGATGAATAGTTGATTTGATTTTTTGAAAATACTTCTAAAACCAAATACCCTTCTTTATCTAAGGCATTTTCTAAAACGGTAAATACACTTTTTTTATCTTCATCTCCAATATGAAAATAGGAGGCAACAATGGCTCCATATTTTTGCGTATTTTCCCACTCTTTTATATCACTACAGATATTCTTGATTTTGACATTTTGTTCTTTGGCTAAAGTATTTAACTTTACAAAGCCAAGATCAGAAGAATCTAAAGCAGTTACTTTGAATCCAAGTTTGGCTAAGTGAACAGCATTTCTACCTTCTCCTTCTCCCACACATAAGACTTCTTTATTTTTTGGAAATTTATTGCAAACGGATTGGATAAAAGTATTGATTCTTTTTCCATATAAATACGCTTCTCTTCCAAACTTTTTATTCCAAAATTCTTTTTGATTCATTTTTGCTCTTTTCATAGATGATTTAAAAATTATTCAATTAATATATAATTATTTATTAGTATTATATAATCTTTTTTTATAAACCATTTAAATTAGATGTATTGCATTTTCATTAATATACATATTCTATAATACAGCTTTGGTTACAATGACAAAAACATCGGGAA
>CAJXWI010000481.1 GCA_913062735.1 uncultured Arcobacter sp. | reverse complement strand
AACTTATATTAAATAAATCATTAAAGTTTTTTGTTTTCATTAGTGTTCTCCGAACGGATTGTATGTATGTATGTTGTTGTATTATAGATTTGTCTTGCTGTAAAGCGTTTTGAGCATTATAACTAAATGTTAGATAAGAAGTGGATGTGTGACTTGAGGTGACAGAAATAAAGTTGCCTGTCCCCTTTATCCCTTTATTTCCCTTGATTTAAAAGATTAAAAGCTTTCTAATAATTTAACCATATGCTCATTAGGTAGAATACCTGTCACATCAAGAGAAAACTCCTTTTTATATCTTTTTAAAGAGTAAATATTAAATGGTTCCATATGCTTTATTTCTACCAAGTCTTTTTTATCAAATTCAAAATACTCTTTCATTTTGAAGTATATTTCTTCAGATACTTCAATTCTATTATCTTCACAGTTTTCTGTAATTCTTTTTGCCCGATTAACACTATCACCCCAAAGATCATAAAGAAATTTAGTTTTTCCAACAAGTGCGCCAATTACTGCCCCTGAGTAAAGTCCCATTTTAATTACATATGGACTTAAATTTAATTTATGCCTATGTTTATTGTCCTTATTTAAATAGTGTTTAAACTGTAAAGCACTCATACATTGACGTAGCATATGAGCACGATCTTGCATAGGTGCACCACATACTGACATATAAACTTCACTCATTGTTTTAATTTTTTCAATTTTTAATGTCTCATTTATTTCATCAAAAGCTTGAATAAACTGTTGTATATTTCCCACCTCTGAAGCGGGATCTTTTATTTCTGATTTTGGCTGATGAAAAGAAGCAAAAAGAATGGTTGTAGACTCTATATATTTTGGTGTAACTTTTGATGTTTCTATGAATTCTAAAGCAATCTTTTTAGGTAATATCCAACTGAGTCTATCATGAAACTTTTGAATTTCATTTTCCTCATTTTTTCGCATATTTTTTAAACTAGTTATATTTTTCCTAAGTTCAAGTTGGTTGATAACAAGAGACGCCAAATACTTTAAATAAGAAATCTCCGTATCAGATATGTTGCGAGGTTTGGTATCTAGTATACATAAGGTACCTAAAACAAATTTTTCCTTATTTACAATTGGAATACCACAATAAAATCTTATAAATGGTTCTCCAACTACACCTGATTTATCTTTAAAAACTGGATCATTAAGTGTATCTTCTACAACAATAACTTCTTCTTTGTACACTGTATAATTACAAAATGACATCTCTCTTGGAATATCAAAAAATTCAGTAGAGATATGACAGCTAGATTTGAGCCATTGACGTTCTTTATCTAGGAATCCTATGTAAGAATATTTAGTTTGTGTTAAATTTGATGCCATTTCAACAATGTCATCAAAAGCCTCCTCACGTACTGTATCAATGATATCATAGCTATGTAACGCTTCAATTCTTGCATCATCGTTATCTGATATATAGGCTTGCATAAGATTTCCTTTACATTAACAAAACATGATTTACAAATGATACGTTTGGAAAATTGCCATTAGTGTCTTTTGCATACTCATCTTTTATTTTTATAAGTCTATAAATATTTCCTAGGGATATATCCTCTCTTATATATAAACATTCAAAATAATCTTTTATTAAATTCATACTATCTTCTGAAAGAAAGATGCTGTCAATTTCTGCATAAGATTGGAGAGTTTCTGATCTATGAATACTGTCTCCCCAAATATCATAAGATATTTTTCTTTGTCCCATAAGTGATGCCATAACTGGACCAGAATCAATTCCTATTCGAAGGTGCCAACTTTTTTTATTACTTGCTAAACGCTTTATATTTTCTTCTCTAAAGTAGGACAACATCTCCAAAGCAAGAAGTGCAATTCTGATAGCATGACTTTTCTGGCTATTTGGTAGCCCACAAACACATTGATAAGCATCTCCAATAGTTTTTATTTTTTCAACATCCAGTTTTAGTGCAGATTCATCAAAATAACTAAAACATGTATTTAAATCATTGATTAAAGTAGCAGGTTCATTTTCTCTAGTAAATTGTGTGAAATTGACAATATCTGCAAAGAGTGTAGTAGTATTGTTATGATATTTAGTTTCAACTGTTCCTGTCATATCAAGTTCGTCCACTAAAGCATTAGGAACGATATTAGTTAAAATTTCTTTTGATTTTGAAATTGATTGAAAATGTTCATCTTTAAATTTTCCAGTAGTATAATTACATTTGTGCAACTCTAGTAGTGAGACAACCTGAAAAGCCATCTTTTTTAAAATATCCATTTGTTCTAAGGATAGGTGTTTAACCTTTGTATCAATTACACAAAGAGTACCTAATACATAACCTTGTGAATTGATTAATGGGATACCACAATAATATTTAAAATATGGCTCATTTACAACTAGCTCATGTTCTTTTAAATCATCATAAAGGGTACAATCAGGTATCTCTACAATACCTGATTGACAAATAGTTTTGGCCCGTGTACAAAAGGCATAATCTCTAGGTGCTTCACAAAAATCAGTAGGAAGTCCAACAGTTGCTCTAAACCATTGACGTTCACTGTCAATAAGTCCTATATAGGCTATCGGGCATTCCAAGACTTCTGCAATAAAACCAGTAAGATCATCATAAACTTGTTCTTTTTCGGTATCTAGAACATGATAGGAAAGTAGAGATTTAACTCTTTGTATCTCATTATCAGGTACCTGATATTTTACTTCATTCATATTTACATTAGAGTCGGATACATTTTGTGCTTGACTATAATCTTCAACTTTGTCTTTGTCGTTGGAGTCATTTTTCTGATTTGATATTATATCTTCCTCAAATATTTTTTCAGTTTTTTCGTTTTGGAAGGGAATCAGTTTATTTAGTAATTGGATAAAAGTTTTTATTTGCATCAATCAATCCTCCTCTTAATATTATATGAGCAGAGTATGCTTTCTATCTTTAACTGTTAATTGATAATGAAACTTCTTTATAACCTTCAATTCTATAGGAATAAACAAAAAGAAATTATATCTATGAAATATACTTGTAGAATATAACCTTAAATTAAGAACTTTGGACTAACTAGAGTTTGTAGAGTATCGAAATGATAAAAATTTCATATCAAATAATAGTTCATTATAACAAGTAATTTCACAAATTTTTCTACTAAGTTACTCATTTTTCCTTTAAAATACAACAAACATCTTAACAATTTTTTCTTTTAACTACGACTATTTTCAATAAACAAGCTGTTTTT
>CAJXWI010000480.1 GCA_913062735.1 uncultured Arcobacter sp. | reverse complement strand
TGGGTAAACTGTGCATTTTCCCAGCTTGTGGTGAGTCTTTCAAAAACATCTTCGTGTGAGCTCTCATAAAACTCTAAGGCACAAATGCCTTTAGGCGTACTTGCTATCATGGTTTTCCCATAAGGTGAGTAGCCAAAACCATAAGTGATTTCAAGATTGTTTCCCATTTTTTTATATTCATTTGGTGTGACACCTACGAAGTTGATAAAAAGTTCATGTAGTCTACTGGAACTTGATAGCCCAAGATTTAAAGAAGTATCTAAATTTGACTTTGAGTTTTTCAAAGATTCTTTGGCATGGGAAAATGTAGTTGCTTGTAAAAACTGCATGGGAGTGATACCCACATACTCTTTAAACACTCTTGCAAAGTGATGTTTACTCAAACCTATGTGTGAAGCTACATCGTCTAATTTAGGTTGATACTGATAGTTTTCATCAAGATACTCAATGGCATCTTTGATTTTACTATAGTGTTCATATTTTTTTTCTAATTGATCCATAATTATCTTTTTTTCTCTTTATTTATTAACCACAAGGAAGCAAAAATAAATCCACTCCCCACGATCATATTCATTGTAAACTCTTCATTAAGTAAAAATACACCCAAAGCAGATGCACTAACTGGAATGAGATATGTTACAAGTAACAATTTTACTGCACCAATACTAAACAACAATTTAAAATAAATAATATAAGCTATGGTAGTAGAAAACAGTGCCAACATTATCAAGTCTTGCCAAACATAAAATGAGTGTACTTCAACTGTGTTAATTGAGGAGCTAAAAAGTACATAGATGATGAGTGAACTACAAGACAACATCCCAAATACACTCAGCATTGGGTCATACTCTTTGAGCCTTTTCCCATAAACTCCCGCAATTGCATAAGAAACAGCACCTGCTATTGCAAAAAAAGATGCGGATTCAAAAGTAGTAAAGACATCTGGTTGAAGCAAGATAATCATACCTACAAAACCCACCAGTATTCCCATACTTTTAAGCCAAGTTAGTTTTTCATCTTTTGTTAAAAAGTTGGCAAGAATTGCAGTAAAAATTGGAGTGGTTGCATTAAATAAAGAAGCAAGTGAGGCGGTGATGGTCTCTTGTGCATAAGTGATAGCTAGAAAAGGTATGACATTGTTTAAACAACTCATAACCAGGAAAGTCATCCATAGTTTTAGACTCAGAACGATTCTTGTTTTTTTGACTATTAAAACGGCTAAAATAAATAAGGTTGCAAAAAAAACACGAAAGAAAACGATTTGCGCAAAAGTAAAGTGCTCAAATGCATTTTCAACAAAGTAAAAAGATCCTCCCCATACTATTGACAATATAATAAGAAGTAACCAACTTTTCAAACTCATGATTTACCTTTTTATTTGTAGTATAGTTAGATATCTTTACTTTCCTCAATCCGAATCTTGCTTTTAATTAGAAGTATTTGAATAATTATAGATGAAAGATAAAGTTAGAATTTATATTACTAAAAGAAATCCAAGGAATCATCGTCTTGTGAAGTTTCATTCTCAAATATGCTTTCTAGCTCTAAACATGTATTTGAAAAAGATGCATCAAAATAGTTAACATCATCTGTTTTCTTTTGAACAAAAACCATATCAATCCAGTTATATAAGTCTTCTAGAACAGACATGATTCCATCAATGAATAAATCTTTTTTATCATGATCTTCAAATTGATTTTCTTCAATATTATCCACAAAGGTAATCAATCTCTTTGTTGCATTGGCTGTTACGCTAAATGTTCCTAAATTGTTAAGAACTTCTATTAACTCAAATAAACCTTGAGTTATCTGAGAAAGACCTATTTTAGTTTGACTTGGATCGGAATTGGCTATATTGCAGGCTATATTTTGATAATTTTCAATTTTGTCTTGAAAAATTTCTACTCTATCAATATCAAAATAGTCTAGGTTCGCAGTGAAGTCTTTTGCATTTTCTGTGTCTTCTTTAGGTATTGTTCTGGTTTTATGAATAGGAGGTGTTATTTTTTTTACAGGTGATTGACTTATAGTTGATTTTATTTCTTTTAAATTTACTTTAGATTTTATATTTTCTTTTGCAAATAATTTTAGTTGAAATGCCTGTCGTCTGATTAAATTGTTGTTGTAAATGACTTTTAATACTCGTGATAAAACTAAAATCATATTTTGATGATGATAAGGTTTTTCTAAAATCCCATCAATACCCAGAGAGAGGATTGATTTCATATCATTTATATTTTTGATAGCTGTTAATACTACTATATGTTGAGAAGGTGATTTTAATCTTATTTTACTGATGAGTTCAAAGCCATCCATCACAGGCATCAATAAATCAGTAATAATTAAATCATATTTTTTGTTTCCAATGTTCCATTTTTTATAAGCATCTTGTCCATCAATTGCAGTATCTACACTTCTAAAGAAATTTTCAAATAAAACTTCATATTCGTTTAGTGCAAATTTATCATCATCTACAATAAGGACTGACATAGTGCTGGCATATTCATAGACTATTTTTTCAATAACTTTTAGCACATAAATTCCTTATATCAATAAAGGTATCCATATTTTATTCTTATAAAGTATATATTTTTATAAAAGAGTCAAGTTAGTTTAGTCAGGTAAGGTATTTTTTCTTTAAAGTGAGTTTTAATTATTGAGTACTAAAGTTTATTTGTGGGAGTTTACCTATAAACCAATATTTGCTTTTAATACTTAATAGAGTAAAGTTTTATATGAATTACTTTGAAAAAATAACCAAGAGTATTAAAAAAATCTTTGAAAAAGAAGTACGATTTCCTTGTATTATTTGGGATGGAAAGACAATGACTTATTTGAATCTAACCCAAGATGAAATTGATAAAAGACTGAGTGAAACCAATAACAAAGAATTAAGAATTACAAAAAAAGATGATTTATTACATGAATAAAGAAAAATAATTTAATTACCACTAAATAACCACAATTTTCCAATAAGATTACCTCTAATAACTTTGAAGGAGATATTATGGATAATACAACAATACATTTTCTTTTTACTTTTTTAGGAACTTTAGCAATTTTGTTTATACCTTATTATTTATTTATCAAATTTCCTTGTATTAAATCATAGGAATTTTTCGAATCATTTTGTTCTTTCCATAAATTATGTTACCATTCGATAATTAAATCAAGGTCACACATAATTTGAAAAAACTTAAATACATAGAACACTACGCCGATACACTTAAATCCC
>CAJXWI010000479.1 GCA_913062735.1 uncultured Arcobacter sp. | reverse complement strand
TTATTGCTTATTCTTCTGTTTCACATATGGGTGTAATTATTTTAGGAACCTTTGCTTTAAATGTTGAAGGAATAGGTGGTTCAATCTTTTTAATGATTTCACATGGCTTGGTTTCTGGAGCACTGTTTATGTTAGTTGGAATGTTATACGACAGGCGCCATACTAAAATGATAAGTGAATTTGGAGGTCTTGCTTCTGTTATGCCAAAGTTTGCTCTCGTATTTGCTTTAATGTTAATGGCAAGTGTTGGATTACCATTAACTATTGGTTTTGTAGGAGAGTTTTTATCTCTTCTAGGTTTCTTTAAAGTCTCACCTCTAATAGCATCATTTGCTGGGATTACTATTATTTTAGGTGCTGTATATATGTTGGTTATGTACAAAAGTGTCTTCTTTGGAAAACTTGATAATAAAAAGAATGAAAAACTAATAGATATTAATAAAAACGAAGTTTTGGCTTTGCTTCCTTTATGTATTTTAGTTGTTCTTTTAGGTATTTTTCCTAAGATTATTTTAACACCTGTAAATACAAGTGTAAATGAGCTTGTAACTGTCATGGAAATTAAAGCAGTCAAAGAAAAAACTAAAAACACCTTACGATTAATTAATGTAGTAGGAGGTAAATAATGAATTCAAATATTCCTTCAGTTGTGATTGATTTTGCTGAATTAAACTTTGCCAGTTTATTTCCTATGATTATAGTTATTCTTGGGGCTTTAAGTATTTTATGCATAGATTTATTTACAAAAAAAAGCGATAAATCTTTATATGTAATTTTGTGTGTTTTATTTTTACTTATGGCTTTGGGGGCTGTTATCGGATTTTCTGGACCCGTACGTGGAATGTTTGATTTAATGTTAATTGATGGAATTTCTGTTTTAGCTCAAATCATTATCTTAATATCATCTTCGTTTTTTGTGCTTTTATATTTAAATAAAATGCACTTTCACGAAACACAATACCCAGAGTATTTTGCCTTGTATTTATTTGCAGTGGCAGGTTTTATGTTTATGGTAAGCTCTGATTCCTTGATTTTGATTTTTGTAGGACTTGAGACCTCTTCCATGGCTTTATATACAATGATAGCAATGCATAACAGACATAATGCTATAGAAGCAGCTATTAAATACTTTACAATGGGTGCATTAGCCACTGCTTTTTTTGCTTTTGCTTCTATGCTTTTTTATGCCCTTACTGGAAGTGTAGAGCTTAGTATTATTTCTGAAGTTTTGGTTGAGTCCGGTTTTGAAAATTATGCTTTTGTAATTGTGGGTGTTATTTTTATGATAGGAGCTTTAGGTTTTAAACTTTCACTTGTTCCTTTTCATGCTTGGGTTGCAGATGTGTATCAAGGAAGTTCTGCAGCGTTAGCTGGGTTTATTTCTATTGTTCCAAAAGTGGCGGGTTTTGTAGTAGCTTTACGTTTCTTTGAGATTTTTGTAGCTGCACGCGATCCTTATGTCGAAGCTATTTTATATGTGATTGTTGTTTTAACCATGACCATTCCTAATATTCTTGCTTTATTGCAAAAAGATTTAGCACGAATGTTGGCTTATTCTTCTATTTCTTCTGCTGGTTTTGTGATGAGTGCTATTTTAATTGGTACCACACAAGCAACACAAGCAATGTTTTTGTATTGGATTTTGTTTCTTGTTGTAAATCTTGGTGTATTTACATTACTTTGGGCGATGAGAAATAAAGACTATGAAAATTATGAATCTGATTATTCTTATGCCAGATATGCAGGACTTGTAAGAAGTTCTAAATATACTGCTATTTTAATGGCTTTATTTATGTTAAGTTTAGCAGGTATTCCTCCTTTAGCAATTTTTTGGGGAAAGATGTATTTAATTGGAAGTGCAATTAACTCTGGCATGATATATTTAGCAGTAATTATGGTTTTAAACTCCGCTATTGCAGTGTATTATTATTTACGACCTATTGTAGTAATGTTTTTGTTAGAGCCTAAAGGTGAGATACCAAAAGCGTTAAGCAACTCTTCAAAAGCCTTGCGTTTTGTTTTAGGTACTTGTGCTATTTTTACTTTGATAAGTATTTTTTTAATAGAACCCTTGTTAAACATTATTTTATTTTATGTTCAAAGTTCAGGTTTTTAATAAGATTGTAATAGCTTGAGCGTATCTTTAATAATTAATATACTATGATAAAGTATTAAATTATTAAAGGTACACGATGTATAGAATTCCTCTCATTTTATGTCTAGTGACATTTTCTTTATATGCTGGCTTTTGGAGCAGTGTAGCAGGTGGCGTTGTCGCTAACCAAATGTCTAAAAAATCCTCTTCAAGTGTTAAATATGTAGATGTTAAACAAAAAAAAGAAATGAAAATTCAACAAGCATTATATGGTTTGGGTTTTTATAATAGTAAATTAGATGGCAATTTAAATAGCATGGATTCACGCTTGGCTATTAAAGAACTACAAAAGAATTATAACTTAAAAATATCTGGAATACTAAGTAAAAATAACAGTGAACATCTCTTATATCTGCATGAATTATACAGCACTTTAATTAAAATAAAAAACAACGATAAAAGTAAAAGAAATCAAATATATAATGAAGTTGATGATACCGTTGCCCTTATTAAAGGAGAGAAATAATGTTTAAAATAATCTTCCTTCCTTTTTTACTTGTTCTTGTATTTATTGGATGTACTAGTGAAAAAAAAGTAAGAATAATCAGTGATTTAGAGCAGGGTATAATTTATATTAAAGATAAAAAAGTAGGTGAAATTAGAATTTCGTATGATACTTTATTCCTAGAAGAAGGAAAACATGATGTTCTTATTAAAAAACTATCTACTAATAAAGAGTGGTTATACAGTACATCAAAAGAACTGAATATTAGCAATGAAGAAATACAAATCTTTGAGTTTTCGTCTTATAAAAAAGAAGCAACACAAAAACGAATAAAACGTTTAAAAAAAGAAAAAGAAGCATTTTTTGTGGTTGATGAGATTCAGCGTGTCATATCTTTAATCAAAGATAGTTTTACTGTTTTTTCTATTGAAATAGAAATAACATGTGATAAAAACCATTTACTGTTAAACTATAAAGGTGAATTAACACATGTGATTTTTAACTTACTAAATAATTCAAAAGATGCCTTTTCAAAAAAGCAAGTCAAAGATCCAAAAATCACAATAGACATCAAAAAAGTTGATAGCGATATATTGATTTTTATTGAAGATAATGCAGGCGGAGTGGATGCCAATATTGA
>CAJXWI010000478.1 GCA_913062735.1 uncultured Arcobacter sp. | reverse complement strand
GGATCTTTACAAGAAAAACACATGGTCTGATTCCAGGATAAACATTTTTGAGTATTAATGCTAATGTTTGCTTTGATTGTATGTTTTAATTCTAAACTAAGTGCTTTTGTAGGGCAAGTTATTGCACATTCATCACAATAGGTACAGCCAGCATTCTCAAAATTTAACATAGGTGATTTATTCTTTTGAATGACTATAATATTGCTAGGACATATGTCTTTACATAAACCTTCGCATGTTACACAATCATTAAAAAGAATATCTTCTTTATTGTAAGGGGGTCTAATAATACTCTCTTGCTTTTTAAAAGCAAGAGAGCCAAAGAGTTCTCTTCTGTTCATTATTTGTCTAAATTCTCTATATCATTTTTTAGAGTATCTAAATCTTTTGTTAATACTTCATGCCATCGTGACTTACTTTCTCCATCTTTGTTTAAAAAAGTAGCTTTAAAATTGTTTTTAACTACCAGTTTTCCCGTACTTTGAGGTGCATGACATTGCGTACAAGAAAATCTTGATCCAGATAAAGTAGGTATTTCTTTAATAGATACTTCATTTTTCATCACATCAATGGTTTTTTTGAAACCTTCTTTTAATGAATAACTATGAGCAGGTCTAAAGTTAATAAAGTGTGATTTTGGAATAGGAGTTGCTCCCATAGATTCAGCAACTGCTGGATCATGACATCCAGTACATGAATTATTCTCAATAGTAATAGGCAATAAACCTTCTGTGCTATGTGGAATCATTGGAGGCGCATCTTGGAAGGCTCTCTTGATTTTATAACCACTCATTGGTTCACCTGTTCCATACATAGTTTTATCACCCGTTGTTGTATCTTCTGTGTAAAGGTTAGTTTTTCTTAAACCTAAAGATTCTTCGTTTACTGTTGAATAACTTTTATTTGCATCCGTACATCCAGCAATAAAAACTGCTACTATAATACCAAGACCTAAAATTGTATTTCTAAGTTTCATTTTTTTCTCCTTTAAAATTTCTAATTGTAAAATTTAATGCATCGTCATTGCATACTTCTATACATCTTGCACAAGATGTACACTCTCCACTTAAAACAGGAATTGATTCTTTATTAATCATAAACAAAACCTGATTTTCTGGACAAACATCTTTACATTCCATACATGCTGTACATTTTTGCGCATCGTGAGTGACTTTAATAAGTGAAAACCTAGCACCCAAAGAGTAAAAAGCACCCAAGGGACATATATGTCCACACCAACCATTTTTTAAAACGAATAAATCGAATAAAAAAATAATAACAACAGCTCCATAACCAAATCCCATACCAAAAACCAAACCTCTATGTACCATAGAGATAGGTGATATAAATTCAAAAGCACTAAGGCCTAAAAAATACGAAAGCAACAAACTTAAAAACAAAACAAAGTACCGTAAGTTTCTACTTGCGGGTTGTTTTTTTTGGATTTTGTTAAAGCCAAATTTTCTTCTTATATAATTGCTTGCATCAGAAATTATATTAATAGGGCATACCCAAGAACAAAAAGCACGTCCGCCTATGCTTATGTAAAATAGGGAAATGATTAAAACACCTATTAATAAATCGCCACTTAAAACTGCACCTGCAACTAACATTTGCAAAGCAGCATAAGGATCACTTAATGGAATAAATCCAAGCAACAAAGAGGAAGATAAATTACCTTGTAAAAAAGTAAATCCCCAAGCATTTCCTGCAAAATATAAAAACATTAATGAAATTTGAAAAGATCTTCTTAAGATGAGATATTTGTATTTTCTAATCATCTAAAAGTCCTTTCATATCATTTAACGAATCTATTGCAGGTCTATTGCTTATTTTTGTTTTTGTATTAATTTCTCTTGCATTTTTTAAACGCTTTTCATCTTTTTTATTCCAAGACTTAATATAATGATCTCCTGCACGTCCTGTTACTAACTCACGTGGTAAAACAAAAATAGAAGCTTTTTGTGTAATACAAGCTCTCTCACATAAACCACAGCCAGTACATACATCTGCATGTACAACTGGAACAATAAATGCATGTTTTCCTGTTCTATCATTTTTCTTATATTCTAAGGTAATTGCTTCGTTTAAAAGTGGACAAGCACTGTGACAAGCATCGCATTGTATTCCCCAAAAAGCAATACAAGCGCTTTCATCAATAAGTGCAAGCCCCATATCAGCAGTATTTATATCTAAGATACCATTAGAGCTAACACGTTTTTCATCTAAAGCATTGGTTGGACAAATAGGAACACAAGGAATATCTGGACACATATAACAAGGTATGTCTCTTGGGATAAAATAAGGTGTTCCTAGAGGTTTATTATCCCCTGGTTTTGCCAACAATAAAGTATCATAGGGACAGGCTTCAACACAAAGCCCACACTTGATACATGCTGCTAGAAAATCCTTTTCTTTTAATGCTCCTGGAGGTCTTAAAATAAGTTTAGAGGCAGTTACTTCATCAACATAAGCACTCCAAACCAAACCTCCAAGGGCTAATAAACCCGCACTTCGTGCAGATTTTAAGAAAAATTCTCTTCTAGTTATTTCCATATTTAGGCTTTATAAACTTTTACTGCACATTTTTTAAAGTCAGTTTGTTTTGATTGAGGACACGTAGCATCCAAACAAACTTTATTAATAAATACTTTTTCATCAAAGAAAGGTACAAAAACTAAACCTTTTGGAGGTCTGTTTCTTCCTCTTGTTTCAACCCTTGCTTTTACTCTTCCTCTTCTTGATTCAATCCAAGCCAAACCACCTTGAGTAAGATCCATTTTTTTTGCATCATCTGGATGCATGTAACATAAAGCTTCTGGTACTGCTCTGTATAATTCAGGAACTCTCATTGTCATTGTTCCTGAATGCCAGTGTTCTAAAACTCTTCCCGTACTCATCCATAAAGGATAGGCTTTATCAGGCATCTCTGGTGCATCCATATAAGGACGTGCAAAGATTTTAGCTTTGTTTTTTAAGCTTGTTTTATCTTTTTTCGTAATACCTTTTAAATCCCCATATGAAAGTTTTTTAGCCAATGTTCCATAGAATGCAAAATCTCCATGATTTTCTTTTGCAGCATAAGGATCGTATTTTGCATTAAATCTCCACTGCGTTTCTACGCCATTTACAACTGGCCATTTTAAACCTCTTACTTTATGATAAGTATCAAAATCTGCTAAATCGTGTCCATGTCCACGTCCAAAATCTGCATATTCTTCAAATAAATATTTTTGAATAAAGAAACCATAACC
>CAJXWI010000477.1 GCA_913062735.1 uncultured Arcobacter sp. | reverse complement strand
TAACCTCTTATTAGACCAAGCTGCAGGATTATCAATCCCATACCTAAACATAGCATATAAAAAAGCAATAGATTTTACTCAGGTTAGAAAAGTTCACTCTTATTTTCAAAGTCAATATAAAATAGAGCCGCTCATTATTGAACTTCAAAATTGTAACAATATAGAAAAAGCAATAGAAATATATGAATATATGGATAGGTTAAGTACTAGTGACATATCTAAACGAAAAGAGATGACCATCACTAGAGAAAAAATAAGAATAGAGTTTAATAAAAATCCTTTAATATTCGGTTCGAATAATAATAGATATTATCCAAGGGATGTTGTTTGGGCGAGACAAAAGAGTGAAAAATCATTAATTTCTCTTTCAGATATATATCCACAAATTTTACAGAACTTCTTTCTTCATAAAGTTCAAATAGATGAACATAAAGGAATTAGGCAGATAGTTGATCGCATCAAAGAGATAAATATTAAAGATGAGGAGTACTTTAATTTACTCGTAGATTTGAGTCAATTAATTGATAGTGACAATGAAGTTAATAAGTATATTAAGTCTTTTAAAAATCCTCCAGTTGGAAAATATTCAACCGATACTTACATAAATGCGAGAAAATTTTTAGCGCAAGATGAAAAAATATTTATTGTAGATAGTGGTGTAAAAACCGGTTCTAATAAATTAATTATTAATGATTTAAATGTAATTATCCCTGATGAATTAAAAAAAGATATCCTAACTTTGGATTTTTATGGGAAGTCTACATTTGATAATTTAGTAAATGTATTGAATTTAAGATGTTTATCTCAATCTCCCAAAACATTTATATATGATCAAACTAAATATAGTATGAATATAACAGACTATAGAAGAATATTACATTTTGCATATGATTTGTTATTTACTAAATATTATGAAGAGTACCAAAGACTCTCAAGTAGAGAATTGAATAATCTTAATGATATTACTTCAGTTAAGTTAGTTTCATTTATTGAATCTCAAATTATCATTAATAGTACTAAAATTACCATTGATAATGAAAAATATTTTATAGAAAATAATGAGCTATTATTAACCGAAAAAAGTTATATAAGTAAGGCTATAGCAAATACTATTGGTTCTGTTAGTGATAAAGATATAAAGGATTACATTATTGAAGTAATCAATGGAGACGTTAATGAGGAATTATATTATGAAGAAGAAGGTATTAAACGAAAACAAAATTTTTGCTTAGAAATTAGTGATACAATTACTGGAATTATTTTAGCAGATTATGATGAAGATGAAATTACCCCTCATGATCAAGATATACCAATCCTTTCAAATGAAAAAGCCTCTTTGCATGAATACAACACTCCTGAAGAAGTTCAAGCAAGACAAAAGTCTGCTAAAGAGCAAATTGAAGGTTATCAAAATGATATAGATTATACTGATGTAAACACAAATCCTATTGCAGCAAGAAACAGACAAGATAATATAAATAGAATTTTAAGAGAGCAAGAAGAAGCAGTAGGAAAGGTACGAGGGAAGCGCGCAAAAAAGAAAAGTACCCCAACTAAACTGAATAAGCTAGGAACAAAGGTTTTATATAGACAAGGAGAAGAAGAAACAAAAGAGTTTTTTAAACGAAAAGATCAATATGGAGGTTGTTGTCAAGTTTGCGGATTTACATTTAAAACAAAAAATACAGGAAATTACTGCGAACGTTTCACTTGGACTGACGGTAAAAAAAATATGCTTGTTGCTGATTTTATTTTCCCCGGAAATTCTTTATGTTTATGTGCAAAATGCAATTCAATAATTCAAGGTGGCGGAGATTTTAAAGCAAACTTTTTAGAAGAAATAAATGGAGTAGATAACGTTGACGAATTTGTTGAAAAATTCAAAGGTAAGCTTCTTGAAAGTTGCCCTGAGGTATTTAAAGGCCATATAGACTTTGATGATATGTATTCATTACCAATTAGATTAAATAATTTAGAAGAAAATATATATTTTACAGATGATCATTTAATCGAATTTTTTACTTTCTTAAATCCAAAAGTAAAGGCTACTTGTAATGTCAACTAGTAAAAGTAATAATTAAGAATGAGTTGAATAATAAAAATATTGAAAGTCTACGAATAAGTATATCTTTATAAAGTTAATCGTGACAAATAATATTCCATTACCTGTTGTTGTCTTTTTATGCCTTATATTGGTTGCTTAGATAAAAAGTGCAAGTATTAAAAGAAAAGTTAAAAAATAGGCATTGTTAAACTCTAATTACGAAATAAAATGTATAATTGCATAAATAATATTTAGAGTAAAATAGTATAAACTTTAGGAGCAAAATAAATGAATCAAAATATTTTAAAATATGAATCAAAAGTGTGGGCAACAGCAGACCTATTGATAGGTGCGGGAATTAAACAAAGTGATTTTCCAAAATATATGATGCCTTTTTTCGCTCTCATTATGGTAGAAAGTAGATTTGTTAGAATGGCTGATGAATTAAAAGCTGAACTTAAGAATAGTGGAGATGATTTAAAGTTAGAAGAATTTATCGAAGAAATAAAGGACCAAGAAAAGGGTTATAACACTTATTTATTTGAACATAATAAAACACTTGCTGATATTTGTAAAAATGACAAAACTTTTGAAAGAGATTTTGATGCTTATTTACTTGGTTTTGATGCCGAAACAAAAGATTTACTTGGTGTAAATAAAGGAAACGATGAAGAAAAATACCTTGATATATCTGGAATATCTGGTTTACTAAATAAGAAAAAAATCCTTTTTGCTTCTGTTAAAGCTTGGAGTGAGATAGATTTAAAACCTTTTAACAACAGTGAAATTACAACACTTGAGGAACACATCAAAAGAAAATGGGCAGATATTTCAGCAGAAACTGCCGGGGAACAGTACACGCCTGACGATGTTATATCACTTATCTCAGAAATTATTACTTCCAAAACGAAAGATAGTAATGAGTTCTTAACTATTTACGACCCAACTTGTGGTGGTGGGAATATGCTTTATGGTGTTGAAGATAGAATTAATGAAAAATTCCCAAATAGACCAACTGCAACAAGGGGACAGGATTGGAATGATGCATTATATGCTTTAGCAAAGATTGAAAGTAGATTTAGAAGTAATGCAAAAAGATGTTCAATCTCAGTTATATTATATCGACTATCCCATTAATAATTCTGACAGTAAAATAACTATAGCAACTACAAGACCTGAAACTATGATGGGTGACACCGCGATAGCTGTAAACC
>CAJXWI010000476.1 GCA_913062735.1 uncultured Arcobacter sp. | reverse complement strand
TTTGGAAATTGGTTTGTGCCGATTATGATTGGTGCTCCAGATATGGCTTTTCCTAGAATGAATAATATTTCATTCTGGTTGCTACCTACATCTTTCATATTATTAATAATGTCAATTTTCATGGATGGCCCTCCAGGTCAAACAGGAGTAGGAGGAGGATGGACAATATATCCTCCGTTATCATCTACAGCAGGTCAACCAGGTCCAGCAATGGATTTAGCAATTTTAAGTCTACACTTAGCTGGAGCCTCTTCAATTTTAGGTGCAGTAAACTTTATTACTACAATTTTAAATATGAGAACACCTGGCATGACATTGCACAAAATGCCATTATTTGCTTGGTCAATATTAGTAACTGCTTTCTTATTATTGTTATCATTACCAGTTTTAGCAGGAGCGATTACGATGCTTCTTACTGACAGAAACTTTGGAACAGCTTTCTTTGATGCACAAACTGGTGGAGACCCAGTTTTATTCCAACATTTATTTTGGTTCTTTGGTCACCCAGAAGTTTATATTTTAATTTTACCAGGTTTTGGAATGATCAGTCATATTGTTTCAACATTTTCTAGAAAACCAGTTTTTGGATATTTAGGAATGGCTTATGCAATGGTTGCAATTGGAATAGTTGGTTTCGTTGTTTGGGCTCACCATATGTATACAGTTGGTTTAAGTACAGATACTAAAGCATACTTTTTAGCTGCAACTATGATCATTGCGGTTCCAACTGGTATAAAAATATTTTCATGGATAGCAACCATGTGGGGTGGTTCGATTTCATTTAAAACTCCAATGGTTTGGGCTTTAGGATTTATATTTTTATTTACTGTTGGTGGAGTTACCGGTGTAGTACTTGCGAACGCTGGAGTTGATACTGCAATGCATGATACTTACTACGTTGTTGCTCACTTTCATTACGTACTATCTTTAGGGGCTGTATTTGCAATCTTTGCAGGGTTTTACTACTGGTTTGGAAAAATGTCTGGTTACGAGTATTCAGAGTGGATGGGTCAACTACATTTTTGGTTAACGTTTATTGGAGTAAACTTGGTTTTCTTCCCACAACACTTTTTAGGCCTTGCGGGAATGCCAAGAAGATATGCTGACTATCCAGATGCTTTTGCAGGATGGAATTACATTTCTTCAATTGGTTCTTATATTTCTGTAATTGGATTGGTAGTATTTTTTATAAACCTTGCTTATGCGTTTTATAAGAAAAAGGCTGCAGCACAAAACCCATGGGGAGAAGGTGCTACAACTTTAGAATGGACTGTACCATCTCCACCTAATTTTCATACTTTTGAAGAATTACCAAAGTTTGAAGATGAAGAGGGTGTTGAAAAATCTACTAGCTAAATATAGCAAACAAGATTTTTTAACTTTAAATTAATGATTAAGTCTAAATTAAAAAATAGAAACTTATCTCAAGAAGACGCCTTTAATTTATCTGAATTATTTAAATTAATGAAACCAAGAGTAATGTCTTTGGTTATCTTTACATGTGCAGTTGGATTGTTAATGGCTCCAAATATAATTCCAACAAAAGATGCAATCATTGGAATAATTTTAGTTTCAATTGGAGCAGGAGCAGCTGGGGCTTTAAATATGTGGTACGAGTCTGATTTAGATGCTCTTATGACAAGAACTTGTTTGAGACCAATTCCGACAGGTAAAGTAAATAGAAATCAAGCACTGGTATTTGGAATTTCTCTTTCGATTTTTTCTGTAATTGCACTTGATTATTATTCAAACAGAATATCAGCTATTTTATTACTTTTTACTATTTTGTTTTATGTGTTTGTTTATACAATTTGGTTAAAAAGAAAAACTCCACAAAATATAGTGATAGGAGGAGCTGCAGGAGCATTACCCCCAGTGATTGGTTGGACTATAGCTACCAATTCTTTAACTCTTGAGCCAATTACATTCTTCTTGATTATATTCTTTTGGACTCCTTCACATTTTTGGGCTTTAAGTTTGTATAAATCAGATGATTACAAAAAAGCGAAAATTCCAATGCTTCCACTAACAAATGGTGTTGAGAGTACAAAATTAAATATATTTATCTATTCTTTAACAATGTTACCAGTAATTGTTTTGCCTTACGCTATTGGCTTTGTGGGGATAACTTTTTTAATCCCATCATTAATTTTGACAATTTATTATAATTATTTATGTTTCGAACTTTATAAATTTAAAAAAAACAAATTTGATGCAAAAAAAGCAAAATCTATTTTTGGATATTCAATTTTGTATCTATTTTTGATTTTTGTTCTTTTTTTAATTGATAAAATTTTATGATAACGCCTGACAAGAAAACAAAGAAAAAAAATATTATAACTGCAATAGCAATTTTAGCGTTTATGGTATTTTTATTTGTTTTTACTTTATACAACGTTGGAGTATTTGATAGACAGATATGATTAAAAGCAAAACATTAACTCCTTTACTTTTGGCTGGGATTTTTGTCCTTATGTTAGGATTATCTTTTGCGGCAGTGCCTTTGTATGATCTGTTTTGTAGAGTTACAGGCTTTGGTGGAACAACCCAGGTATCTAAAGAAGCTCCAAAAATAGTTTTAGATAAGGTTGTAAGCGTGAGGTTTGATACAAATGTGAATAATCTTGAATGGAATTTTAAGGCAAAATCGAACGTGATTGATGTAAAGGTTGGCCAGGTCAACAGAATAGAATTTGAAGTTGAGAATATTGGAGACGAAACTACTTATGGTGTTGCTAGTTTTAATGTTTCACCAGCAAGTTTTGGTAAATATTATAGTAAATTAGGATGTTTTTGCTTTGAAAAACAAGAGTTGAAGGCTGGTGAGAAAGCTACTTATGTGATGACTTTTTATTTAGACCCTGAACTTGTAAACGATCCAACAACAAAAAATCTACAAGATGTAACCATGTCGTACACTTTTTTCTCGACAGATTACTATAAACAATCATAATCACGAAAAATGTCAGCAGAAAAAAAACACGATTACCACTTAGTTGATCCAAGCCCTTGGCCAATCTATACATCTTTTGCATGCTTAGTATTAGCAATAGGTGCAATTTTTTATATGCATAACGGTATTTCATGGGGAATGTATCTTGGTTTAGCCTTATTAATTTATGGTGCGTATATGTGGTTCAGAGATGTGGTGATTGAAGCCGAGCATCAAGGTCACCATACTCCAGTTGTCCAAATTCATCATAGATATGGAATGACTCTATTTATTGCTTCAGAGGTCATGTTCTTTGTTGCATGGTTC
>CAJXWI010000475.1 GCA_913062735.1 uncultured Arcobacter sp. | reverse complement strand
ATTTGAAAATAGATATATGCATGTAAGTGAACTTCTTAGAATGGGTGCTGATATTTCATTAAGTGGAAACACTGCAACAGTTTCGGGAAAACCCAATGCTTTAAATGGAACAGATGTCATGGCTACAGATTTAAGAGCCTCATCTGCTTTGGTTTTAGCAGCCCTTGTTGCAAAAGGAGAAACTAATATTCATAGAATTTATCACTTAGATCGAGGATATGAAGATTTAGAAGGTAAATTAAAACGAATTGGCGCAGATGTTAGCCGTCACAACGAATAAAATAAGTTAATATTTTGGTATAGGGCTTAACATTAATAAGAGGGAAAAGGCAAAACAATGAGATTAGAAGTAGACGTTTTTAGATTTGATTATAAGATGGATTATTTACCTTATTATTCAAAAAATTATCTGAAAATCAAAGAAGAAAAAACACTCTTGGATATTTTAAATACTATCAATGAAGTTAATCCCTTCGCTTATGAAAAAAACAAAGATTTTTTACTTTGTATTAACGGTATTCATACCAATGCTAATATCAAAATAGATGAGCTCATTAAAACCTTTGGAAAAGACATAAAAATTGAACCTATCTCAATAAAAAGAGCGAACAAAGATTTATTAATTAATGACGACGATTTTATAGAAAAGTTTGACTTCATTAAAAAACATAATTTTATAAATATTCTTCCATCTTATATGATAAAAGAACTTGAAAAAACATATAAAACATACAAACAATATTTTTATTCTTCAGATACTCTTTCTATTCATTCAAACTATATAGGGGATGCTTTTTTACTCTTAGTTTCCCATATCATTGAAAAATATAAAGAGGAAGAAAAAAGTATGTTACGCCTACTTAAAAGTATTCCTATCTCCGCTTCTTATCACACTGCATTAAATGCAAAAATATATCATTTTGATACAAATATTGAAAAACGTATTAATAATTTACAAAAAAAATTAGACTTATTAAACGATACAAAAATCAATACAAATAAAAATAAAATAGAATTTCCAAATATTTCAGATATTTATAATATTTATAAAGCAAAGGATTTTAAATTTGATTTTAAAGATTTTAATATTTACTATTATCATGCAAATAATCCAAAA
This sequence comes from uncultured Arcobacter sp., assembly GCA_913062735.1. The sequence goes on along the minus strand of CAJXWI010000475.1, from coordinate 2,151 downwards.
AAAGAGACCTTAGAAATACTCAACAAACTTAATGCAAAAAAACTAAATCTTGCTTTTATGAAAACAGATTTGGCTCTTAATACTTTTAATGTGAATAAGGAATTCACTTATCATCTTGCGGCAAGAGTTGTTTTAGACGCATTTGATAACAATGCAGATTTTGTTCTGCTTGATAATGAAGAGTATTTTAATTTATTTGATAAGAATATGAAAATATTTGAGAAAATACTTCAAAGAGATATAAACATGCCTGTTTTATTTATTTCAGAACTGCAATTATTAGCATGTGGAGAACACCAAAAAGCAAAAGAAAGTCTTTCACAACATCAAATTGATTTAGAAATCATTTAAAGGAAGTTCATGGTATTAGGAAATATGTTTATTGTCATATCTATTATTATCTTTATACCTGTAATTTCTTTATATATTTATAGAAAAACTATTTTTAATTCTTATTATACTAAAAATGATATAGAATATTTTTCTTTTAGTTTAAAGACATTTATTGAAAATACCTATCCAAAAATTTCTTTTAAATTTTTGATTCTTGAACAAAGTAAAAGTATCTCCAATATAAAACTTAGAGAAGAAAAAATCATAGAAAATATTGTTCATCAATACAGTAATTTCCCCTACCAAGTAAAAACACAAAAAGTTGTGAACAAAGAAGAGCTTTGGTCATCTTATGAAGTTGATTCCAAACCGTTTAAAGATAAAAATCCTATTGATTTAAAACGAAGAAAAAATCTAGCATGGAAAAGAGCCCAATATAGGTGTGATAGATGTGGATTATTACTAAGAAGTGAAGATGCAAAACTAGTATTTGCAAAAGAAATCACACAAGGGGGAACCTTTCATTTAGAAAATCTAGCTATTGTTTGTAATGATTGTTATATTATCAAACAAGCACGTGATCTTAATAAAAGTACCTTAGAATTAAAAATATCCTCCATTTTACAAAGCAGATATTTATAAAATACTTCCTATAATTCTAGTAAGATTTGTTAAAGGAATTGTGTATTTTTCTTAAAAACGTTCCCACTCTTTATCCTTGTTATTTTCTATATATTCTTTATTGTTTTTGATTGAATGTTTTAAACTATTTTCAAGTGCTCTTTTTTCTTTCCCTTTATAATTTATATCCGTTTTGTTTGCTCTTAATGCTACGGGTGATACTTGTGTAGAATTGGTATGAGAAGAAGATGCAACATTCTTACCTTCAAATTCTTTTTCATCGGCACTTTGCACAATTTTATTGGCCAAAGAATTTGTACCTTCTGCTACATCATGGGCTTGGGCTGCGGCTTGGGCAATTTTTTGCGTTTGTCCATCTTGCTGTGTAATCGCATCATTGATTTGCTCAATTCCACATTGTTGTTCTTTAGAAGAAGAATCAACATCTTTTATCAGCTCAATGGTTTTTGAAATATTTTCATTTAAAGAAGAATATCCAGTCATCATACTTTGCGCAATTTTTTTACCATCCATTGCTTTATTGTTTGCATTTTCAACAATTGTTTTAATTTCTTTTGCTGCATCTGCTGAGCGACTTGCAAGATTTCGTACTTCTTGAGCAACTACGGCAAAACCTTTTCCCGCTTCTCCTGCAGTGGCAGCCTCAACGGCAGCATTTAGCGATAAGATGTTCGTTTGAAAAGAAATTTGGTCAATAATACTAATCGCATTATTAATCTGTGATACTTGTTCATTTATTTCATCCATTGAATTCATGGTCTCATTTGCTAATTTTTGTCCTTCATCAGCAGCACAATTAAGATCATTCGCATACTTTGACATATCCGAAATAGTATCCGTATTTGAAACAATAGCCGCTGTCATTTCTTCTAAAGCAGCTGCTGTTTCTTCTAAAGAAGAAGCAGCCTCACTTGAAGAAGTATTTAACACATCAACATTTAATAATAAGGTACTGGCACTACCTTGAAGCATTACACCATCACTTTTATTTTCTACTAACATTTCCGTAATAGCAACTTGTAGTTTATTAATTCCCAAAACAACTAAATCAAATGCTTCTCCTTTTTCTAATCCTTGTATATCTAAATCTTTTAAATAATTATATTGACTGTATTCTTCCAGTAATAAGTTAATATTTTCAAAATTTTCTTTGGTTTTTTCAATAGAGTCATTGAC